>JBBSJZ010000481.1:0-4912 GCA_038256795.1 Pirellulales bacterium
CTTCGTCCGCGGCGATACCTCAGCGGCACCCCACGAGTTAACGAGTTCCTACAAACGACTCATCGACGAGCTCGCGGTCGGCAACCGTGTCATGCTGGCCGACGGTATCGTATCGCTTCAAGTCGAATCGGTGACGGCGGACCGAGCCGAATGCCGGGTCATCGCGCCGGGCGAAGTCCGCAGCCGCCAAGGCATCAATCTACCGGGCGTGAAGCTCTCGCTCTCCGCGATGCGCCCCGCCGATGTCGACAACGCGATCTGGGGCGCTCAAAACGGCATCGACTTTATCAGTCTGTCATTCGTTCGTAGCGCCGAAGACGTTCAATCGCTCAAGAATCTGCTCACGAGCTATGACTCGCGGGCGATGGTCATTGCCAAGATCGAAAAACCCGAGGCGCTCGATGACCTCGAAGCGATCGTGGACGCCGCCGATGGCGTGATGGTCGCTCGGGGTGACCTCGGCGTGGAGATCGATGTGGCGGAGACACCGGTCGCTCAAAAACGCATCATCCGCGTGTGCCGCGAGAAGATGAAACCCGTCATCGTCGCGACCCAGATGCTCGAGTCGATGCACCACAGCCGCCGGCCGACGCGTGCCGAAGCGAGCGATGTCGCCAATGCGATCCTCGACGGCACCGACGCCTGCATGCTCAGTGGCGAAACCGCGATCGGTGATTACCCGGTCGAAGCCGTCGAGACGATGAATCGCATCATGCTGCACACCGAACGTGAGTTGCTCGGCAGCATCGCCGGCGATGACAGTGGCAACACGCGCGTGCATCCGATCACCACCGCCGTCACCCAGGCGGCAACTCACATTGCGGATTCGATTCGTGCGAAACTAATCGTGATCGCGACTCACAGCGGCGGTACGGCATGGGTCAAGAGCAAGAGCCGATCGCTCGTGCCCACCATCGGTGCGAGCGACAATCCCGACACCATTCGCCGAATGAATTTGTTGTGGGGGATCAAGCCCTACTTCATCTCACAAATCGATGATACGCCCCAGTTCATTGACGAAATCTGTGATTGGGGCCGCAGCAAAGGCTGCCTCACCAGCGGCGATCACGTCGTCTTTGTGACCGGCAGCGGCGTGATGAAAAAAGCTCACAACCTCGTGGTGGTGCACACGGTGGATTGACACTCGGCCCATGATTTCTGACAAGGGACGATCACGAGATTGACCCTAACGACACGAAGATCGACTACGACGCGATCCTCGCGAGACGCCCGGGCGAATGAATCGAGGCAACACATGTTTGCGTTCGCGGCAATTGGGCGGAAGTTCGTGTTGCGATGGTCCAGACAGGATTGTCGCAGCCGATCGCCCCAGAGATCAGTTCACTAACGTCCGGCGACTTCGGCTACTAGAAAATCCGCCACTCCTCGCTCGGCCGCTGCTTAGCCGAGAATTTCGCGGCGATTTTGCACGTAATCCCAAACCACGAAGCGGTCGAGGTCCTTGCCGCTGGTGAAGAACACGCGGCCCGTCGTTGACTGGGCGAGTCGGTAGGCGAACTTGATATCTTCTTCGCTTTGCGACCAACTGGGGACAAGAAAGATATTGATGGTGATGCCTTCTTTCTTGCACATCGCGCCCTCACGCATCGTCGCTTCTTCAGTCCGCGGGTCAGGCGGATAAAGCATGTACAGCCAGTTTTGTTCAAAGTGCGCCGTCGGTAAGCCGTCGGTGATGAGCACAATTTGGCGATTGGGCGTGTCGGTGGCGGCGAGGTTTTGACGGGCGAGTTGCAGTGCGTGTTGGATGTTGGTGAAGTGCGGGTGGATTTGAGTCTCGGTGATATCGGGATCACTCATGTCGGCCTTGAGCCGCACCCAGGGGTCGTGAATCGTGACCGGCTTGGGCATCAACTCCACCACTTCGGCGGCGCTGCGAATTTTGGCGAATGTGTACATTTCGATGAACCGCAGATAATCGCCGGGGTATTCGGACATGATCAACCCCTGCAGTGCCAATGCCATTCGCTTGACATTGACGTATTGGCCGTCGTGACGCATCGAGCCGCTCATATCCATCAGTACGCACGTGGCACACTTGGGATGATTTCGGGTCTGGTGAACGACCATGTCGTCACCGTGAAGTCGCAGCGGTCGCTCGTTGCCTTGGCGGATGAGCGTGTTGATAATCGTTTGCGGGAGATCGAGATTAGCGACGCTATCACCGAATTCGTAAGCTTTGGTGCGTTGCAATTCGACGGCGCCTTCGCCAATCACGTCACCGTCGTGACGCCCTGACCGCGACGGTGCGAGTTCGCTGAAGATGCGTTTGAGCAAACGGCTTTGAAAGATCTTGTGCGCCTTGGGTGTCAACCGAAAGGCACCGCCCTTGCCGTCTTGCTCGAGTCCCTGACGCTCGGCTTGCTCACGCAGCATATTGTCAATCTGTTGCCGCATCTGCTCGAGTTGCTGCATATCTCCCGGCTCAGCAAATTCACCGAGCATCTCCATATCGATGATGCCAATTTGAGCGGTCTTTGCCGCCTCCTCGAGTTGCTTTAGTAGTTGATCGATCTTTTCGAGCTCTTCCTTGACCTCGAGCGCCTTCGGAATGGTGAGCGATTCGATGCCGGTGAAGTCATAGTTACTCGCCAGTTCTTCAATGTTGTGCTTGTCCTTCATCCGTTCCATGACATCGAGAATGCTGGCGGCACCGACACTCGTGTCATCACCGATCACGTACCACAATCGCTCGAGCAGATACGGTTGCTCTTGGGCAATTGCTCGTTTCAACAAGGGCTCGAGCTTTTTAGGGACTTGGACTTGCTTCGAAGCTTTACTGAGCACCTTACGGGACTTCTTACGGACGGAATCGGTTTCGTAGGTGGCGAGGATTTTTCGTCGCCGCTCTTCGAGGATCGCACGCAGCATCTCGAGGCTCGGCCCGAGCCCCGCGATTTGACTGGGGTCCAACTTGATCGCACGGGCAAGTTCCTCCTCGGTCAATTCGCGATAGTTGCCATACATCAACGCCTGTTCAAACGCGGCCGAAACGAGGTCGGGCGGCTCTTGGTTGGGGGATGGGAACTTCGAAGGGTCGTACTTCTGGTACGAGTGAATGATTCCGCCAGGACGAAAGGACATGGTTGGCTGCTTTTGGATGGTGGTCAAAAACGTGTGTCACAGAATGAGTGGTAACCGGCGTCGGCTCGCCCCAGGGACGCTCCATCGATCAATTGCCAATTTGAAGCCGGCCCTTCGCCTTCGAAGCGAATGAAGTAGCGGCTCATGCCTGGACACCTACTCAAAATTCGTACTCGATCTTGCCGTGACGTTGTGAACGGCTGATGCGATCCATGCTGAATAGGCCTGCGAGGACGAACTCGACGCAGCTCGCTCGCACGGCTTCATTCTCACTCGCATTGACCTCGAACGCTTTGTCCCAGGCTTTGGGTACACGTTGCAGCCGCTCGGCGTATTCCTTGCTGGGCAGCAGGTCACCGACTTCGACACGCACACCACCACGAAAGATTTCCGCAATCTCCGCCAGCCCGTGTTCTTCGACGTATTCCGCGAACACTTTCTGGATCGCTTGCGAAATTACCGCGTCGAGCACTTGCTTTTCACCCATTTGATGCGTGCCCATCAAATCGAGTTCCAACTTACCGAGCGAACTCGCGTACAAGTGTCCGAGGTCGCTAATACGTGGCACGGCGGGTCGCTCATCGTGCAAGATCCCACGCTGGCGTGCCGAGGCCACGATCGTGCGAAAGTTGGCCAGCGAAAATCGGGCGGAGACACCGGAAGCTTGATCGACATACTTGCTGCGCCGAGCTTGATTCGTGACCTCTTCAATGATTTGGTACATGAAGTAAGGCACGAGCACCGGGTACTCGCCTTCGAGATCGTCGCCCACTTCTTGTTGCAAAATTTCGATACCGCCGTCCCGGTCGGCTGGGTAGTGCGTTTGAATGATGGAACCGATACGGTCCTTCAATTGCGGAATGACTTTCCCGCTGCGGTTGTAAGTCGACGGATTGGCGGAGAACAAAATGATGAGGTCGAGATCGAATTGAATCGGGAAGCCGCGAATTTGGACATCGCGTTCTTCGAGGATGTTGAACAAACCGACTTGGACGAGATCGTCGAGTTCTGGCAACTCGTTCATGGCGAAGATGCCGCGATGCATCTTGGGGATCAACCCGAACGATAGTGCCTCTTCGGTACTCATGCTGACACCGCCGGTCAGTTTGGCAGGATCAATTTCGCCGATGATGTCGGCAAATTTGGTGCCGGGACTGAGCCGTTCCGCATAGCGCTGGCTGCGATGCCACCAACCGATCTTGATCTGCTCGGGATCCAGATCCGCGATGATCCGTTTTCCAGCCGAAGTGATCGGGTTTTCGGGGTCTTCATGGACGGGTAAATCGGGGTGATCGATGTAGGGAATCCACTCGTCCATGAATCGCGTCAGCATCCGCATGAGGCGGCTCTTTGCTTGCCCTTTTTCACCGAGAAACAGCATGTCATGGCCCGCGAGCAAGGCGAGATTGATCTCGGGGATGACGGTGTCTTCGTAACCGACGATGCCGGGAAAAAGATTCTCGCCATCTCTCAGCATGCGAGTGAAATTGCTGCGGATCTCGTCCTTGACGCTGCGACTCTGCCACCCGGCGGATCGTAGTTCGGCAAGCGTCGATGGTTGTGGGGGAGCCAAAACCGCATTCATAGGAAGATTCCGTGGAAGAAAAAGTTCAGAGTGTATGTCGTGGGGATTGTAGCGCGATCGACAACGGGTTGTCGGCCGCGCCGGCATTAGTCGCGACGAAGGAAGAGGCTTCGTGTCGCCCTCGGCTGTCATTTAGCGACGAATCGCTAAAAATCGAGTTTCGAACGATGCCGAGTCGACGACCCAGCGAATGAGGTGTCGTCCAGCGGTGAGCTGTAATCGACC
>JBBSJZ010000482.1:0-4884 GCA_038256795.1 Pirellulales bacterium
AAGTCTTTGGCCGATCCATGCTAGAGGCGGGGCGCGGCAGCATCATCAATATCGCTTCGATGTCCGGCATCATTCCGCTGTCGCGAGTGGTCGCGTACTCGGCTGCCAAGGCAGCCGTGATCAACTTGACCCTGTGGTTGGCTCGGGAATGGGCGACCTCGGGTGTTCGAGTAAATTCCCTCAGTCCTGGTTTTTTCCCCGCGGAACAGAACCGTAAACTGCTGTTCAACGACGACGGTTCGTACACGGCTCGCGGCGATCAAATCATTGGACATACGCCGATGTCGCGATTCGGCGAAGCGTCGGAACTCGCGGGTGCGATCGTGTGGTTGGCAAGCCAACGCGCATCGTCCTTCGTGACTGGCCAAAATATTGCCGTCGATGGCGGTTTCTCAGCCGTCACGATCTAGCTTGATCCGATTCCCTATTCAGCTTTCACAACTAAAAAACATTTTTGGAGATTGAAATTCGATGAGCGGTTTGAACATTCCGAAGGCGAGCGACAAGGGTTTGGATTTTCTCGCACTGGGCGCACTCGTGCATCGATTGGACCCAGGCATCACGCCATTTCGTAATGCCCGCAATTTCGATGTGCACGTCTCCGGTGGTGAGTACAACTGTGCCGCGAACTTGTCTTCATGCTTCGGACTCAAGACCGGCGTTGCGACAGCGATGGTTGACAACGGTATCGGCGAATTGATCCAACGCGGCGTGCGTGAGATGGGCGTGCGTCCTTTTTACAAGGAATTCAAGCATGACGGAGTTCGCGGGCCCAACATGGCGTCGGTTTACAGCGATCGCGGGGCCGGTGTTCGCGCCCCCGTCGTATTTTACAACCGTGCCAACGAAGCCGGTGCGATGCTCAAGCCCGGCGATTTCGATTGGAAAGGCATCATGGCGGACGGCTGCCGATGGTTCCACAGCGGTGGAATCTTTGCGGCGCTCTCCGAAACGACTTCGCAAGTCGTCGTCGAAGGCATGAAGGCGGCGGGCGAAGCTGGTGCGATCCGCTCGTTCGACTTGAATTACCGTGCCAAACTGTGGGACACCATCGGTGGCTTGGCTCAAGGTCAAAAGATGATCGCCAAAATCGTCGAGAACGTCGATTGCCTCATCGGTAACGAAGAGGACCTTCAAAAAGGACTGGGGATCGCCGGCCCCGATGTCGAGAAAAAGTCCGACGGCAAGCTGGATACGAGTGCATTCTTTGGCATGATCGAGAACGCCGTGAAGAAGTTCCCGAACGTCAAACTCGTCGCTACGACTCTGCGCGAAGTCCACTCGACCAATCGCCACTCGTGGAGTGCCGTATTGTGGATCGACGGCGAGCAGTACGTCGCTCCGACGATGGAGCTCGATGTGGTGGACCGAATCGGCGGTGGCGACGGATTCTGTTCGGGGCTGACGTACGGTTTACTCAGCGGTCGGACGCCCGAAGAATCGATCAAGCTCGGCTGGGCCCACGGCGCGCTACTCACCACGTTCCCCGGCGACGTCACCCAGGCCAAACTGGCTGAGGTCGAAGCCCTCGCCCAGGGTGGTAGCGCTCGCGTCCAGCGATAAGTGCGTCGTTCATGAATCACTGACGCCGCACCTCATTGTCACCGCTCAATCAAGTTGATCGGTTCGCGACACGAGTTATTGAACTTCGGTAACTTGCCAAACGCTTTGGTAGATTCCGGTGGCTTCGATGTGGGCGAGCAGGGAAGCATAGAACGGGTGGCGGCCAAGCGTGGCACTATCACCGACAATGATGAGCTTGCGTTTGGCACGCGTGAGCGCGACGTTGGTGCGGCGGGTGTCGGCGAGAAATCCAATCTCGCCGATCGCATTGCTCCGCGTCATCGTGATCAACACGACCTCCTTTTCACGGCCTTGAAATCCGTCCACCGTGTCGACTTCGACCCGGCGGTGATTGAGCCGATCGCGGACGAGACGGACTTGCGCGGCGTAGGGTGCGATCACCGCGATGTCTTCGGGCGCGACCCCGGCGTCGAGAATATGGCCGACGAGCTCGACGATGAGATCGGCTTCTTTCGGATTCAGTTTACTGGAACCTTCCGGCTCGAGTTCTTCATCGAACTCGGCGCCGGCGGTATCGATCAATTCGATCGGTGTATCGAGGAGTGCGTTCGCATCGACCCCGCTCAGATCACTGAGTTTGTGCCGACGTACGGATTCGTCCGCGACGAGTTCGTTGTCGTAGAACTCGCTCGATGAAAACGCCATGATCGATTCGTGCATGCGGTACTGGACGATGAGGCGACGAAAGATCGCCTGGCCGTGCTGTTCGACGAGACGCTGCATCGTCGATCGCTGCATCCCGAGCTTCACGGCTTCATCGCTGAGCACGGTCGGAGGCAATTGAAAGTGATCGCCCGCGAGGATGACTTTGTCGGCTCGCAGCACCGCTTGCCAGATACCGGTCTCCGTCGATTGACACGCTTCGTCGATGACCACGAGATCAAAATCACGATCGCTGAGCAAATCATCATCAATTGTCATCGTGGTGCAAATCACGTCGGCCGTGTCGAGAATGCCGCGGATGACGGACTTTTCTAAGTTGCGTATTTGGCCGCGGAGTTGGCCGGCTTCGGCGTTAAGCTCTTTGCGTCGCGCGAACGCGTCCTTGCCACTCATCGGCTTGGATGCAGCTCGCAATAATCGTTCGATTTCTCGCATCATCTCTTTAACGATTTCGGTCGATGGGTCCTTCTCGACGAGTTCATCAAGCGTGTGGCCTCGGAGCGATTCGAAGACTCGCGCGGGGTGACCGACACGCAATGCGGATGGCACGAGCGGGACGAGTCGTTCGAGCAGATTGTCGACCGCCGTGTTACTCGGGGCACACGCGAGCACTTTGTCGCCGCGAGCGACGGCTTGGGCGATGACTTCGGCGAGCGTCGTTGTCTTGCCGGTTCCAGGCGGTCCGTGAATGATCGCGACGTCTTCAGCGGACAAGGCGAATCGAACCGCATCTTGCTGGGGAGGATTGAGCCGAGTGAAGAATTCGATCTCGGGAACTTTGCCGAAACGCATCGCTTTGGCGCCCAAGAACACATCGCGCAGTTTGCGAGCGCGACCGCTGGCGTTGCGAGCGCGATTCATGGCGCCGAGTTGGCGACGCCGCGTGGTCTCGTCGGGCGACAGATCGATGCGGAACTCGTTGCCCGCCGGCCATGCTTCCGTCGCCACTTGAATGCTCAACGCGTCTCGCCGAGAGATCACACCCGGAATACCTTCGTCACTCGGATCGTCATTGTCACTGATGATCACGGGCGCGCCGACGCGGAGCCGGTTCATGGGCAAATTGGGGCGGCCTTTCTTGGCGAAGTCGAGTAGAAATCGTCCCGCCAATCCCGTGCGGTGGTCGCTGAGCAGTAAGTTGATGATCGTTTCACCGCCGCGTTCGACATCCTTCTGGTGACGCTGTTGCCGGCGAAGTGCCAAGCGGGCGCGTTCGGCATCCCCCTCGAGTTGTAGCCAACGGGTGATCAGATCGAAGTATTGGTCTGGCGATTCGACTTGATCGAGCGATAGAACACCGGCAGCAAACGGCGGCCTGCGGGAAGAACGCGACATGGGATTCAGTGCGAAAGTTACTTGAAAATCGTTACCGGAACCCTAGGTTTTAGAGGCTATTGGAAATGTTGCCACCCTTCCTCGTCGCTGCCGCCGTGTGGTTGATCGTGATCAATGCCGCAGCCGCAGGCATGTACGCCTGGGACAAACGCTCGGCCCAGCGGGGTTCACGCCGAATTTCCGAAGCAAAATTGCTGGCGGCATCAGCCCTGGGCGGCTGGCCCGCGGCGATTCTGGTGGGCCGAAAACTCAGGCACAAAACCAGCAAAGTATCGTATCGCATCAAATTCGCGGTGGCGGTGATCGTGAACCTGACGCTCGTCGGTGGGCTGGTCTGGTTAGCGTTGCGCTAAACCGCTAAGCGTTTGCGCTATCGAGATTCGGATTCGTTCGCGGTCGCGATGCGAACTGGAATTGTGGGGCGGGGCTCGACCACGTGAACATGATCACGCCCGCCGGTCGAAGTGAGTGTCATGGTGTCACCCGCCAGTTTCTTCAGCGTCGCGAAGCTAGCGTTTGATGTGACAACAATGGTGCCCGGATGCTGATGGAGGTGGTTTGCTAGGCCGTCCACATCGTCACCTCGCATCTCAACCACGTTCGGTTTCGAGATCATCATGTTGGCACCATAAGACTCGCGTCCAAAATAGACGACGGTGGGAGCAAGCGATTGTTGGCGAGCAAGCGAGGCGTTGCGCAGGATCGACCGGGATGCAGCAATCTGGGGTACGAGTCCGCTGAACACGAGCGTGACCACGCCAGCCGCCGCAGCAACCGTAAAATTCCATCCGGCGAGCGAAGACGTGACGTCGCGCTTCCAGAAGGATGCGAGCACCGCGCCAGCCACACCGACGAACAGCATCGCCATCGTCGCGGTCAATGCGCCATCGTCTCGCCATTGCCAATTCACGAGCGCCACAATCACTCCGATCGAGAGCACGATCGCACTGGCTCGACGCGGAAACGCGCTCAAGTAAGTGGTGATTCGGTTATGCAGCTGCGGTCGAATGACACAGTGCTCAATCATGCTGCCCAGCATCAAACACACGAGTGGAATCGACGGCAGGATGTACGTCGCCAACTTGCAACTGGAAAGCGAGAAGAACCCGACCACCCACACCGCGCCGATGAGCAAGAAGCCAAGGTCCTTGGTTCGGTGACGGCGATACGCTTCGCTGCGTCCGAGCAGAAACACGCCCAAGACGGGTACCAACAAGGATGCCGGAAACATGCCCGCGAAGACCACGGGGACGTAAAACCAAAACGGCTGGATGTGATTGAAGCCACCCGCGAAGCGCGACA
>JBBSJZ010000483.1:0-4874 GCA_038256795.1 Pirellulales bacterium
CGCGTGATGCTGCGCATGACACGATGCGATCACCGCACCACGGGGGAACTGATGGAAGCCGGTCATGTCCGCTGCATCGACGACGATGAACTCTCGGTACTCGGCCTTAGGGTTTCGCGGCGAGGGGGGAAGCGATGAGGTAGCCGGACCAAAACAGGGGCGGCTCGCCCGTCAGTTTTTCGAGATCACGATGGGCATTGCCGAGCAGGGGTTCGGCATCGGGAAGCAAATCGGCGGCGCGAAGCAGAAGTTGTGCTCGTTGCCATGCTGCTGAGATGCCCATGTGCGGCAGTTCTTGTAGAAACTCGCGCACCAGCAATGACGTGGATTGTCCGCCGACGGCCCAGCGACTAAGCATCACATCACGCGTTCCCGCGGCGTGCAGCGACATCAATGCCATGAATAATTCGCTGCCATCACCCAAGCGGCCCGTCCCCAGCGGCGTTCGCAGCCCGGGAAGGATGACACTCTTGGGACTGTGATTGGGGAACGCGAGCCAACCGGCAAGCGAACCCGCATAGGCGTTGCCGTCTTCTTGGACGGGAACGAACGCCAGCGGGCGAGTGGGATCAATCGCCCGTGGAGATGCGACGACGAGGCGACGGACACTGGGGCTAAGCCAGCCGGTCGGTTGCGGGGGTGTCAGTGGCAAGCGAATGGCGTTGGCGGCGGCGTCCACGAGTTGCTGGACCGCAGCGGCGTTCGCGTCCTGGTCACGCGGCGCAAAGAACAACGACGCCGCGATTGCCGTTTCGCCTGGGTCGGCCTCAACCTCGCCCTCAGCCGCGATGGGTGCCAGTGTTGCGGAGCGAAGTGCCAAGCCAGGTGTGGGTGCATAACGAATGCGGATCGTGTCACCCATCAGCTCCGCATTCTCGCCGCCGACGGGGATGATTTCCAGGGGCAGGTACCACAGCGGACCGGCCGGGACGACCATCAATTGATCAAACTTGGACGCGTCAAATGATGTATCGGCGAGCAATTGACGACCGAGCTCGGCAGCTTGCGGACGCCACGATTTCTCATCGACAAACCGACTCGTACGATTCGCACCGACACCGATCTCCTTGAGCAATTGTCCGACGGCGTTACTGACGCGGGTGACGTCACCGACGACCCAGGAAATCAACGTGTCCGCCGAAGCGAGCGTGGCGACGACGCGGTTGTTGTAGGACGTGAAAACGAGCAAGCCCGTGCGGCTGGGCATCGTCTTGATGTCATCGGCCTTGAACTCGGGAAAGATAGCTTCGGGGTAATTTTGTCGAAGCAGGGTTGCCAAGGCCGCATTGGATTCGAGACTCTGCAGCGACTCCGGCGTTAGGGTGGTTGCGACGGCGGCCTGTTCCAATTGCATCGCGGCCTGGCGCAACGATGCAAATGCCGGCGGTGGCTGGTTCAAGAAGTCACTGGCGGTCTTGCCAACGCGAGTCGGCACCGCGGTCGCGAGCGTGCGAACGTGTTGCAAACGCCCCGAAAGCGGCAAGGCGTCCTCGAAGGCGTGACGCAGATACGCATCCGTCTCCGTGAGCAATTGTTTCGGATCGCTGCCGGACATCGCCGCGCCGAGCAGAAGCCCGCTGGCCAAGGTGCGGCTTTGCATCAACCATCCGAGCGCCTCGACCGGATCACGGCGCCAGATCGACTCGGGCGGTTGACCGTTGTGGTATCTCAATCGCTCTTCGACATTGCGATCGAAACTGCCGCCGCGCGTGCTCCCGAGCGCCAGGCTGAGTTGATAAAGGCTGGCATTGGAAGTGACGGGTTTGTTGCGGACGCGATGATTGAGTGTGAAGTTCTGTACCGCAGTCAGCGCTGTCTGGAGTGACCCATTGGTGGCACCGTCGAGTGATTGGCCGCTGGCGGCGGCGAGTAGGGCGGTGACGTAGGCGCCGTACGCGGTCAGTCGTGGGTGAACGAAACCGCGGCGGCTCGTGATCGTTTGGGCGCTCTGCAGCAGCGTGCTGGCCGCGTTGGCTTCACCGGTCAAAATCGCCGCTTCGGCCGCGACGATCAAAGCCGCGAGTGATGTTGATTGTGCTCGATTGTTGTAGGCGCCCGCGGCACCCGTCGCCGAGTTGCGGACGGTCGAAATCATCGCGGGTTCACAACAACCGAGCGCGAGCTGCATCGCTTCGCCAACCCATTCGGTGTGACCGAGTGCCGCAGCGGTTTGCATCGCTTGAAGAGCGATGGGCACCGCGTCGGATGGGCGTGGCGACGCCGCCAGTGTTTCGGCGAGGCTCAGTAGGACGAGCGGCGAAAGCGGATGGATACCGCCGCCCATCGTGGACACGGGCGGCGAGTCGCTGAGCACACGGGTGACATTGAGATCCGCATAACGACCCAACACCAGCACGCTGCCAATCATCGTCCTCGCGATGGGGACCTGCAATGTTTGGGGATACTTCGTCGCTTCAATGACTTCGGACGTTAATGGACTCGTTTTGCTCAGCTCGCCAAGAATCAGTCGTCGACGATGCAGCGCCACGCCGATCGTTCTCAGAATTTCAGGAACGTCCATCGAGACTGCGTTCATCGTCTCGATCGTGCCACCCTGAGCCAGTCGCTGTTCGGTAAGGATTTCGCCACGCTGGACCGATAGTCGCGATGAGATCGCCAGGACTTGCAACCCCGCAGCCCCGGCCCAGCCCGAGTTGGAGTCGGGCGTGCGGATGCCGCCGGAGAGCATGTTGTCGAAATCGACTCGCGATAACCAACCGCGATGCTGGACCACGAGTTGGAGTGCGGCATCGATGTTCGACATCGCCATCGCGAGATTGCCCAATTGCCAGTGGCACTCGCCGAGCATCGCCAGCGATGGGATGGAGTCGATCCAGCGGCCGTTCGCATCGACGCGGGCATTGCCGAGCGATGCATCGAAGGCGTCGATCGCGTTGGCCAGGTCACCGTTGCGATAAAGCTCCAGCGCCAGATAATATTGCTGGGAAGGGTAACCCGAACCGCGGCTACCGGGGCCAAGGCCACCGAAGCCGGGTTGGCCCGGAGCCGCTTGACCCGCCCCGGGTTGGACGGGATTGAATTGGGCATGGACGGAGGTGAAACCCCCACCGACGAGCATCGCCACAGCGACGAGCATCGCCACAGCGACGAGCATCGTCACACCGATGAGACTTTGCCAATACCGACCGACACTCGCAAGATTGCAGAATCGGCTCGATGACCGGCGCCGGCAAGATCGAGCGAGCGGCGACGAAGACCTATCGGAACCGTTTCGAATGCAGGAGCGATGACCGACCATGAAGATCTCGAGTGTTTTGGACGAGCGACGGTGCTCGCCGAATCAGTCGCCAGCGAGCCACGCTCCATCGTAGGAGCGATGCCCGCCGCGGTCGAACGCTATCTCAGGGGCCGCTTCCGAATCGCCCGTCATTGATGCTATCAAAAGGGATGAAACGGATTGAAGCGGCGATTCATGGCGAAATACAGCGATAATTGAGCCGAAAAACAATCACAGTTGACCCATTTTCCCTAAACGCATAACTTTAGCCGCTGGAAGACTTTACGCTGCCCGAGCTCACCAGCGTTTTCAGCAGCGACGTTCAGAGAGCGTCTCGAACTTAGATTCAGCAAAACCAACATGTCATTTTTTGAACGGCTTTTCGATATTCTCGGCGTGGTTTTCGGTGGCCTCGGTGGTTCCGTCGGTCGCGGCATGACCGCCGTCTTCGGAAGCGCCAATGCACGCCAAGTCGCCCGTTATCGTGAACGAGCCGAGCGGATTACGGAGCTCGAGCCCAAGTATCAAGCGATGAGCGACGAGGAGCTTCGGGCCCAGACCGAATTATTCCGCAAGCGGCTTCGCGATGGCGAGTCGCTCGATGACATCCTTGAAGAGGCGTTCGCGGTGTGTCGCGAAGGCGGTGTGCGTTTCCTCGGCATGCGTCACTATGACGTGCAATTGGTCGGCGGCATGGTGCTGCACGATGGCGGGATCGCGGAGATGGTCACCGGCGAAGGCAAGACACTGGTCGCCACGCTGCCGGCGTACCTGAATGCGCTCGAGGGCAAGGGGGTCCACGTCATCACCGTCAACGACTACCTCGCGCGTCGCGACATGGAGTGGATGGCGCCGCTCAGCATGAATCTGGGACTGACGATCGGAGCGATCCAGTCCGGGATGTCGACGGCGGAAAAACAGGCTTCCTACGCCTGCGACATCACCTATGGAACCAACAACGAGTTCGGTTTCGATTATCTGCGTGATAACATGCGACCGGCCTCGCGTGGTGACGATCGTTACTCCAAAGATGCCCAACAATGCCAAGGGCCGCTGAACTACGCGATCATCGACGAAGTCGACAATATTCTCATTGACGAAGCCCGCACGCCGTTGATCATTTCGGGACCTGCTGATTTGGACCTCGGTCGCTATGCCGAAGCCGATCGCATCGCTCGAGCCTTGTCCAAGGAAGAGCACTTCGCCGTCGATGAGAAACAACACAACGTCACGCTGACCGACGAAGGCGTTTGGGAAGCCGAGAAACTCGCGGGCGTCGAAAGTTTCTACACGGCCGGGAACATGGAATGGCCGCACCTGATCGATAACTCGCTCAAGGCTCATTACCTGTACAAGCTCGACGTCAACTACGTCGTGAAAGACCGCCAAATCATCATCGTCGACGAGTTCACCGGACGATTGATGGACGGCCGCCAATGGAGTGACGGGTTGCACCAAGCCGTCGAAGCTAAAGAGGGCGTGCCGATCAAGCAGGAGACGCAAACGTTCGCCACCGCATCGCTGCAAAACATCTTCAAGATGTATAAGAAGTTATCCGGCATGACCGGAACGGCGATGACGGAAGCCAACGAGTTCATGAAGATTTACAAGCTCGATGTCGTCGCGATCCCGACGA
>JBBSJZ010000484.1:0-4835 GCA_038256795.1 Pirellulales bacterium
CAGCGAGCCGAAGCCGCAGTCATCGCTTGGATGCGACACCAAACGACCGCTTACGATGAAATGAAGATCCCGCGCGAGAAGGGCAAGCGACGCGAAGTCCGCCGCATGCTCGCAGCCCGATCGAAAACCCTCTTGGACCAGTACCGACGCGATCAACCGAGTCCGATCGGTTGCCCACTCAAATTGGCGCTGGTGTCCAGGCTTTAGCCGCCCCCGGCTGCTCTTGCCGTCAGGCCGTCAACGTCATGCGGTGGTACTTGTGTCCCGCGTGCGCTGGCGAGAAGGTTCGATCCAGCTCACCGCGATTCTTGCGGAACCATGACGCGACAATGCTCAACGTGTGCGGGTACGCCCCATGACCTCGATCGAGTCGGTTGCTCGAGGAGTTCTTCCACCGCGCGAGCGTGGGCTTCACCGCCGCGAACTCGGCCGCACTGCGCGGCGCCGCAATGCTCGCGGATATCTCGCCGGAATGCACCAAGTACCACGTGTGGCAATTGTCGTATCCCGCTACCGCGTACACGAACGTGTAGTCTCGCCGTGCTTGAGCGAGCAACGAAAGTTTGCGATGCAGGTACTCCAAACTCTTGAGTGAGTCGCGACAACGCGCGGCCAATTCGTATTGATGATGCTCCGCCGATTGTTCCATCAGCTCGCGCACCACGACCAACGGTTCGTCATTGAACCCATCGAGAAAACTTTCAGCCGCGTTGACTTGCGAGTCGTAGGCGTGACGCGTGCAAGCACCCGCGCACGGCCCCAGACAAGTGTCGAGTTCATAACGCAAACAACCGGGACGATACTCGAGGTCGAAGAGTTGTAATTGCTCGGCGAAACGAAAGACTTGCTTTTGGCTACAATCACGCAGCTTAAATGTTTTGTTGAGCGACTCCACGGCCCGCGTCATTCGTCGCGCACCGAGAAATGGGCCTTCGACCGCGCGACAGCCGGCGGGAGGCTTCGCGGCAATGAAGAAATATTCCGCCGGCGGTCGACCCAGACACAAATAAACGGGTCGCTGGCGTTTGGGCACTTCTTGCACATTCCAGCGTGGCGAAAGCCGCCGAATTAATTGCTGTTCGCGAAGCAGCGCCGCGAACTCACTCGGCTGTGTCTCCCACTGGATCGCCCGCGCCTGCTCAATGATTCGGCCACCCTTCTCTTGCGAGTTGGAGGCCGCAAAGTAACTCAGAACTCGCGATCGCAGCGATTTGCTTTTGCCGACATAGATCAACTCGCCCTGGCGATCGAGCACTCCGTAAACGCCAGGCACTTGGGGACACGAGCGAACGACTTCACGGCGAAGCTCCTCACGCGTCTTCGCCCCGACTGCGTCAATCCCGCGAGCCGAATGCGGGTTCAACGGGTCTGCGCCAAAACCGATCGTCGGTGAAGACTCCAGCCCCATCGTTTGCGACGAGCTCGCAATCGCATCCATGCTCACTACCCCTCCCACTCCACCAGTCCATTCCTACCCGACAACATGCATCATCATATTGAACGAAAAAACCCCTCGCTACCAGTCGAAACGGGTGGCGAGGGGTAGGAAAGTTGCATTGCCATTGCTAGCAAATACAGCGTCTTGGCGTGGCTTAATCGAGGAAGCCGACAAGGTCTTGGCTGCGACTAGGTTGTTGCAGTTTCCGCACGGCCTTGGCCTCGATTTGCCGGATTCGTTCGCGAGTCACCTTGAAGATGTGACCGACTTCTTCGAGCGTGTAGCTGTAGCCGTCGCCGAGTCCGTATCGCAGTTTGATGATTTCGCGTTCGCGATACGACAAACTCTTCAAGACGCCGTTGATGCGTTCGCGAAGCATTTCTTGGGTCGCACCGATTTGCGGACTTTCCGCTGTTCCATCGGGTAACAAGTCACCAAATTGGCTGTCTTCACTATTCCCCACCGGACGATCGAGTGAAATCGGGAAGCGGCTCATGGTGAGAACGCGGCGGGCTTCTTCGACGGTCACATCGGCGCGACGGGCGGTTTCTTCGATACTCGGCTCGCGGCCAAGTTCTTGCAGCAATTGGCGAGCGACGTTACGAACGCGGCTCATCGTTTCGACCATGTGAACGGGAATGCGGATCGTTCGGCTTTGGTCCGCCACGGCACGGGTGATTGCTTGACGAATCCACCAGGTCGCATAGGTACAGAACTTGAATCCGCGTCGGTACTCGAACTTGTCGACGGCACGCATCAATCCCGCGTTGCCCTCTTGGATCAAGTCGAGGAACGACAGACCACGGTTGCGATACTTTTTGGCGATCGAAACGACCAATCGCAAGTTACCCTCGCTGAGCTCTCGCTTGGCTTGCTGGTATTCCGAATAAACCTTGCTCAGCATCGTGACGCGATTGCGGAGCGACGTCGGCGTCTCTTGGCAAGCGGTGAGGATCTGGCGCCGCTCGTGCATCAATTTGTCACGGACTTCGCGACCGTGCTTGGTGCGACGTTGGTCGTGGATCGCGGCGTCGATTTCATCGAGCCGACGCGAAAACTTTTCGAGCAGCTCGATGCGCGTCTCAATCCGCTGGGTCCGCAAGCCGAGTTCCTCGACGAGCCGGACGGCGCGGCGACGACGACGGGCGAGCGAACGCCACGCTTCGGCGCGACGACGCTGGGACGCGGTCTTGCTCAGCGAAACTTTCCAATCGTGGCGGTTGCGACGAAGCAGTGTTTGCAGGGTCCGCAAGTTATGCGGCAAGCGGCCGATGATTTGCTCCTTTTCCAACCGGTCGGTGACCGAGACTTGGACGGTGCGATCGAAGGGCAATTGGCCGCGGTAGACTTTCTTGAGCGTTTTGTAGGCTTCGACGAGAACGTAGTGGTTTTCGAGCAATTTGGTGCGAAAGCGACGACGCGTTTCTTCGATGCGTTTGGCAAGCTCGATTTCCTGTTTCCGCGTCAGCAGCGGAATCTCGCCCATTTGAGTCAAGTACATGCGAACGGGATCGTCGGACCATGACTCGTTGTCATCGATCGACATCAGTTCGTCGGGGCTATCGAGTTGGACCTCACCCTCGGCCGCAACATCACTGGAGGCGATGGACGCGCCGTCATCATCTTCGCTGTCATCGACCGGCATCTTGCGGAAGCCACCGGTAACGACATCGGTGCTCTGGGCGGAGACGTCTTCGAATTCGTCGAGAAGGGTATCGAACAAAGTAAAACTCCTGCAGCGGAAACTAATGACTGGATGAATTCAGTGAGCCGACCGACGCCAAAAAAACGCGTCGGAGGGGTGTCGGTCAATCGTGTGGGTGGTCAATCAATTGCGGTTATTCTCGTGCCAGCGGTATGACCTATCCTGGTCGACTGAGCCCTCAAAAGCGACATGCTTTTTCGAGTTCTCAGTAGTTTTCCCATCTTCAGAAGTGCGTCTCTGGTGAGGCGATGGCTGCTGCTCCGCAGCATGTCTCCGGGCGGGCTCCGTGAAGGTGGCTGCCACAGCCCCGATCACTGCGTAACTCTACCACCCGACTTTGACTCCATTGACTCACTCTGATGAAATGGAAAAACATTCCTTTTGGGTCGTCTTTACGGACCCTCGATGACGACAAATTGATCGCCAGCGAAACATCGCTCGCAATCCGATCGATCGCCATCAATCATGCCGTGGCCACAAATCTCGGTCCGTCGCTTGGCATCAGCCGGCAAAATTTACCACTCGAGAAGCGAACCCAAATCCCTTGGGCCGCGAAGACGAACAAAACAGTTCGTTATTTTCGTCGCGGGTCATCTCAGGGATGTTCCGCAGCCGTGCGTGAATCTGGGTCATTTCACCCGGAGACTCGCTGGTTTGGAAGCGACGATGGTTAGGCGGTGGCGCCATTTGCACATTGGGATTCTAGTCACGAGTAGAATCTGGTCTAGTCGATCAACCTTCAATTCTCCTTCATTTCATGCTCATGTATCTGCTCAACTGCGCGCACTGCCAAGTCCCGACTCCCGTGTCCCCGGCCCAAGCCGGAGACGAGCTCGTGTGCGCGAGTTGCGGCAAGCCCGTGCTCGTCCCCAAGCTCGGCGAGCTAAAACGGTTGCCGATGACGGAGTCGCCCAGCACCAAGGCGGCCCCGCCAGAGGAGATGAGCTCGGCGGGACGCACGACCGGGTTCGTGATCTTCGGCGGACTCGCCACCCTCTGCCTGCTGGCCACGGCGTTTTGCGGAATTCGTTGGGCTTTGATCTCCGTACCTTCAGATACTCAAACGCACATCGAAGAAATGCGCCAGGCTTACAAGGTCGCCGCCTCGGCCCAGCTCGTGCGTGAATGGGAGGAGATGGAGAAGTACGGAGTCGATATCGTTTCCCCCTACAAGTACCAACGCATCGCCAACGAAAAGCGACGCTGGGGAATCAACACCGCCGTCGCTGGCAGCCTCGGTGGTCTCTTCATTCTCGCCGCCGGGGCACTCGCCCGGGGCGGTCGCAAACCGGAACCGTCTATCGACGCATGACTCGCGAGCGTGCGCGAGACACTTGGTTAGGTGGCTCGCTTGCGAAGGATGTAAACCACGTCCTCGCTCGTCGTATCGACTTCGATCGGCTCGTCGATGCGGTAGTGAAAGTCGTACGTTTCGATGCACTCCCAACAATCGGTGCTGGCGATCAACCGATCCATTTGAGTGCACGTGTAACTGCGCAAGACCAATTCGTCGTTGATGCGAAAGCTCTTCGTCGGACTGTGGATGTCAAAGCGGATGCCGTAGCGTTCGATCCGGGTCTTCGTGTTGCGATCGTTGGTCCACATGTGCGTGTTGATGGACAAATGACCGCGCCGCGCGGACCATGACTCGCCATCGCTCGGTTCGGCGTCGGTCGGCGTTAAGTGAACGCC
>JBBSJZ010000485.1:0-4828 GCA_038256795.1 Pirellulales bacterium
CCTCGCGTTGTTCGCGGCCTTGCACGAAATCCAACAACCGATCGGTCGATTCGAACGTGTAAGTCGAGGCCGTGAAAATGGGCGCCGAGATCGATCCCTCAGGTTTCTGGCGTCGTTCACCCGCATGAACACAGCGAGTCGAAAGTCCGAGAGACTCATCCATCTTTGCGGGCGCCGAAGGAGCCTTTTTTGAGCTCTTGGAGGAACCGTTTTGAGAAGGCACCGCCGCAGTGCTGGCGGCGAGCGAATCAGAATTAATCGTTGTTTTTGTTGTCATGGCTCTTTAGCAGGTAGGCTGCAAGCGGCCGCAAATCCCTCGAAAGCGAGTGGATGCCCCAGGGATTGTCGTAAGGACAGGCATCAGTTCCAAGACTAACCGGCAAAACCAGTTTCGGCAACCACTTTTGCCGCTGAATGCCGCAGTCGGCCCCGCCGGAGCTATATCTCGGTGCTGCGACTGGCAAACTTTACCGGAGTGACAACTGCAGAACTTTGCCGAATCCGAACGTGCCTGAGAACTTCACTCAAGGTACCGGGTGCGGTGAACTTGTGAGAACGGTCCAGTTGTTGTAACCTTCTCGGCTCGATCAACCCTGGGACGCTATTGTTGCGTCCCGGATCGTTTTACCAATTTGCCACGGCATTTGGGGGCGAAGGGCGATGGAATAGGGCTTTCTCACCTGTGGGACGGTTCCATCTCGATGCCCTGGGATTGTCTGACTCGGCTCATGCCGCGTGCTGGATGATTCTCGGAACCCGTTTTGTGGCGTGAAAGGACATGGATTACTGATGGCAGCTTCTGCAGCAAACCCGATCGTTCAAGAGATGATCGAAGCCGGCGTTCACTTTGGGCACCGTACCAGTCTCTGGAATCCGAAGATGGCTCCGTACATCTTTGGTCGCAAGAACCAAATTCACATTCTCGACATCCGCGAAACGCTTCGCGGGATGCTTCGAGCCAAGAAGTATCTCAGCCAGGTGGCGGCCGGCGGCAGCTTGATTTTGTTTGTCGGCACCAAACGCCAGGCGGGTGAAGCCGTCGAAGAACAATCGCTCCGCTGCGGCATGCCGTTTGTTAGCGAGCGTTGGCTCGGTGGAACACTCACAAACTTCCGCACGATCCGAAATCGTTTGGGTCGCTTGGAAGAACTCGAAGATCTGCGTAGTGGCGACAAGATCGACAACTACAGCAAGAAAATGCAATCGTCGCTGACTCGCGAGTATCGCAAGATGTATCGCAACTTGAACGGTTTGCGGAGCATGAATCGTTTGCCCGAGTGCATGTTCGTCGTCGATCCAGGCAAGGAACGCAATGCGATCCGAGAAGCCAAGCGATTGGGCATCACGACGGTCGCCCTGATCGATACCGACAGCGATCCGTCGCAGGTCGATTTGCCGATTCCCGGCAACGACGACGGTATCCGCAGCATTGAGTTAATCTTGAAGCAACTCGCCGACGCTGTCATCGCCGGTAAGGGTCAAATCGCTGCTGCCAAGGGCGAGGCGGTCCCGGCCGCTGCCGCGAAGTCAGACGTCGAAACGGCGATGGTTGCCAAGGCGACGGAAGAAGTGGCCGCCGCCGAGTAGGCTGGCTGAGTCGCATTCCCACTCTCTAGAAACCCTCTGAGCCAGCGGTCCGAACCGCTGGCTCTTCGTTCGCATCTCTGCGAATAACACCTACGTCACTGTTTATTGATTCGAAGGAAGAAAATGGCTGTCACAGCAAAAGACATCAGCAATCTACGTAAGTCCACCGGCGCCGGCATGATGGACTGCAAGGCCGCACTCGAGGAATCCGGCGGCGACTTCGACGGCGCGATGGATTTTTTGCGAAAAAAGGGCAAGAAAGTTGCTGACAAGCGTGCTGATCGCGAGACGACCGAAGGTATCGTCGTCGCCCTCGTCAACGATGCGGGGACGGAAGGCGTGTTGTTCGCGATCGGTTGCGAGACCGACTTCGTTGCCAAGAACGACGACTTCATTGCGATGGTCAACCGCATGGCCAAGATCGCGTTCGACAGCAAAGCGACGAGCATTGAAGAGGTTACGGCGTTGGCCTACGAAGGCGAGACGATTGGTGAGAAATTGATTTCGCAAACGGGCGTGATCGGTGAGAAGATCGAGGTCTCGGACTTCCAACGCGTCTCCGGTAGCAAGCTTGCATCGTATATCCATGCGGGCAGCAAGATTGGTGTGCTTGTCAATTACAAGGACGGCGGCAAGTCCGACGCTCCCCAGTTTTTCCGTAACGTCGCCATGCACATCGCCGCGATGAAGCCTCAAATTCTCCGCCCCGAAGAATTCGAAGAAGCATTCGTGGCACAGGAATCCGAAGCCTTGCGGGCTCAAATCGTCGCCGAGAATGAGCTGAACGAACGCGAGAACCTTGGCAAGCCACAGAAGAACGTGCCGCAATACGCCAGCAAGCGACAATTGACACCCGCGGTCATGAAGGCGGCTGAAGATGCGATCAAAGCCGAGTTGGCCGCAGAAGGCAAACCCGAGAAGATCTGGGACAAGATTCTTCCCGGTAAGCTCGATCGGTTCATCGCTGACAACACGTTGCTCGACCAAGACCGTTGCCTGCTCAGCCAGTTTTACGCCTTGGACGACACCAAGACTGTCGAAAAGGCGATCAAGGACTTCAGCCCTGAAGCCGAAATCGTTGAGTTCAAGCGTGTTTCGGTGAGCTAGTCGTCACCGAATCTTTGTCGCCGAGCCTCCGCGATCCGGCCTGCGAAGTACGAAACGAACCTCGTCCGCCCCGATCGGGGCCGACGAGGTTTTTGTTGATGATTCGTCCAATCTTTTGTGTTGAAACTCGATCGAACTCACCTGAGCCCAAAGCGTACCCATGCCCGACGACTCTCGACCCCTGCGTTATCGCCGCGTCATTTTAAAGTTGAGCGGCGAAAGTCTCTGTCGCTCGGGTGAACGTGGGATCAATGGCGATGAAACCACCGCGATCGCGCTGCAAATCAAGGCTGCTCAGGACACGGGTTGCCAAGTAGCGGTCGTGATCGGAGGTGGTAATATCTTGCGGGGGGCGCAGTTCAGTGGTGCCAATGCGGCGGTTCAAGACGCGACGGCGCACTACATGGGCATGCTCGCGACCGTCATCAATTCACTCGCCATGCAGGATGCGCTCGAAGCGGTCGGTTGTCAAACGCGTGTGATGTCGGCCGTCCGCGTTGAAACGGTTGCCGAAGTTTTCATCCGCCGCCGCGCCGTGCGTCATCTCGAGAAAGGCCGTGTCGTCGTCCTAGCCGCAGGTATCGGCAGCCCCTTCGTGACCACGGACACCGCTGCGGCGCAGCGAGCACTCGAACTCGACGCCGACGTGGTCCTCAAAGCGACTCGCGTCGATGGGGTTTACAGCGACGATCCCGAAAAGAACCCGCACGCCGTGCTGTACGAATCGTTGACGTACGACGACATCATGGAAAAGAAATTGCGGGTCATGGATGCGACCGCGATCGCACTTTGCCGCGAGCACAGCAAGCCGATCCTGGTGTTCAACTTCAAGCAAAAGGGCAACATCGTCCGAGCCGTCTCCGGTGAAACCGTTGGCACGTGGATCGGCCCAGTCAAGAGATAGGCCGCGCCGTTGAGTCATCCCGCCATCGCCCTGGGCGGTACTGCCATTGCCAGGGAAGTTTCAGCTAAACTACGATTTCGACCCCTGATATTCTAATTCGATAAAGGATGCACAACGATGAGCGATGAAGTCTTAGTGGACGCTGAAGAACGGATGGAAAAAGCGATCTCGGTACTGGGCCATTCGCTGTCGGGCATCCGCACCGGCCGGGCCAATGCCGGGCTCGTCGACTCGCTCAAGGTCGAAGTCTATGGCTCGATGACACCGCTCAAGCAACTCGCCTCGATCGGAACGCCCGAGCCACAGCAGATCGTCATTCGTCCCTACGATGCTGCGACGATCAAGGAAATCGAAAAAGCGATCGTTGCGGGTGACCTCGGCTTGAACCCGCAAAATGATGGCCGCATGATTCGCTTGAACGTGCCGCCGCTATCGACCGAAGTTCGCAAAAAGATGGTCAGCCGCATCAAGGAATTAACCGAAGAGTCCAAGGTTTCGATACGCAACATCCGCCGCGATGCGAATAAGGCGTTCGACCAAGCTGAGAAAGACAAATCGCTGAGCGAAGACGACTGTGTGAAGTTTAAAGAGTCGGTTCAAGAGTTAACCAAGAAGTACGAAGCGGAAGCGTCCGAGCTGGCGAAGAATCGTGAAGCCGAAGTGATGGAGTAATCCGTCCATGCCACATTCGTTGCAATGCCCCAGGTGCCAGCGTGCTGTTCAGGTCGCCGACAATGCGAGCGGCAGCCGGGTGCAGTGCCCGCACTGTGAACAACCGTTTTTGGTTCCGGGCTTTGCGACTTCCAAGAATGACGACGACGATTGGCTCAGCCTCGATGACAAAGCACCGGTCGCGGCGTCCGGAACGCCGAAGTTTGATGACTCAGCCAACGTCTTTGGTGGCGGTGCCGCGGCTGCCAGCGACGATGACGGCTTACCACCATTCGAGATGCTTCCGCCCGTCACTCGCCCTAGGCCATCTGGGATGCCCGGCGACTTTTCGGCGCTCGATGATCTCGGCGACTCACCCCCGCCGTCCAAGCGATCCGCGACCACTGCGATAACGCCGAACTCTTCGTCCAAGCCGCCCGTCACGGTGCCCGATTCCGATCTCGCATCCTTCGAGTCGGTGGTCGCCGCTCCGACGGTCCCGGAGTACATGAAGGAGTACCGTGTCAATTGTTTGAACTGTGGCACGATGACGTATGCGAAAGCATCGCAAGCCGGCAA
>JBBSJZ010000486.1:0-4823 GCA_038256795.1 Pirellulales bacterium
ATCGACCCAAGTCGGCTCGAAGTATCCCCAAGCACTCGGTAGGTAGTCTCGCGACAAGCTCGTGATCACGATCACGAATCTCTCGAACCACATGCCGATGTTTACGAAGATTGAGATAATGACGATGATCCACGGGGTCGTCCGTAGCTTCTTGATCCAAAACAATTGCGGACTGATCACGTTGCACGTGATCATCGTCCAGTAAGCCCACCAGTAGGGACCAAAGGCTCGGTTGGTGAACGCGAACATTTCCGCAGGGACTTGCCCGTACCAAGCGATGAAGAACTCGGTGCCGTATGCCAGACCGACGATGGTGCCCGTCGCCAGGATGACTTTGCACATGTTTTCCAAGTGCCGAATGGTGATCAATTTCTCGAGCGAAAAAATCGTTCGTGCTGGAATCATCAAGGTGAGCACCATGGCGAAACCGCTGAAGATCGCACCTGCAACGAAGTACGGTGGGAAAATCGTGGTGTGCCATCCGGGAACTTGTGAAACGGCGAAGTCGAACGACACGATGGTGTGAACGGAGAGCACGAGCGGAGCCGCGAGGGCTGCGAGCAGTGCATACGCCTTCTCGTAACGCATCCAGTGACGCGAAGATCCGCACCAGCCGAGCGACAACAACCCATAGGCCATCCGCCGCCACTTGTTCGTGCTGCGATCGCGGAACGTCGCTAAGTCGGGAACCATACCCATGTACCAGAACAATAACGACACCGTCCCATAGGTACTGACCGCGAACACGTCCCACAGCAGAGGAGATCGAAATTGGGGCCACATCCACAAGTTCAAGCTCGGATAAGGCGCCAACCAAAACGCGAGCCAGGCACGACCGACGTGGATGCCGGGGAAAGTGCCGGCACAAACGACCGCAAAAATGGTCATGGCTTCAGCAGCACGGTTGATACTCGTTCGCCAATCTTGGCGGAACAAATACAAGATCGCGCTGATCAGCGTTCCGGCGTGACCGATACCGACCCAGAAAACGAAGTTGACAATCGGCCAACCCCAGAACACGGGAGAGCGGTTACCCCACACACCGACACCGGTGTAGAACAACCATCCGATGCAAATGCCCAGCCAGCTGGCCAGGGTGACGGAGACCAAAAAGCCGATCACCCACGCACGGCTCGGTGGCTGTTCCGCAATCTTGCAGACCGTTTCCGTGATTGAGTGGTACGTGGACCCACCCAAGACCAGCGAAGCTCGCTCGCCGGGGCGGTCGACGGTATTGTCCAGTCCGTTGGGAATGGCGAGGGACATAGGTGTTAGACGTCAGGTTACAGGAAACAGAGATCAGGAAAATCCGCAGTCGGCGGGCGTCTTACGTGCGGTGGCTCATTGGGCACTCGCCGCGGCTTCATCGTGGCTGGTGTCGTGATCATGATCGTGATCATGGCTGGCATCATCATGGCCCGCCGCGTGAGCGTCGCCATCGTGACCGGCCGCACCATGATCATCGCCATGGCCACCGTGATGCGGCGCCTTGAGCTGGACCAAGTCATCGAGTTGGGCTCGCGTCATCAGTCTTGCCGGCGTGTTGCGGACTCGAGCGAGGTACTCGGTGCGTGGCTTGACGTTGAGTTGTTCGAGCAAGCCGTACGCACGCACGTCCTTGCGTTTCTTGGCCACCACCGACTCGGGGTCCGCGATGTTGCCAAAATCGATCGCTCGGGTCGGGCAAGCGGACTGGCACGCCGTGACAACTTCACCATCGCGAATCGGTCGACCGCCATCCTTGCGAGCTTCAATTTTCGCATGCTCAACACGCTGGACACAATACGTGCACTTTTCCATCACACCCCGACCGCGAACGGTCACGTCGGGATTGAGCACGAGTGCCTGCAACTTGCGATTCGCGTTCTCAATGTGACTCGGGTAAGCGTCGATGCCATAGCCCACGCCGACTTCGGAGTTGTAATTGAAGTAATTGAACCGGCGAACCTTGAAAGGACAATTGTTAGCACAGTACCGTGTGCCGATGCAGCGGTTGTAGGCCATCGCGTTGATGCCCTCGTCGGTGTGAACCGTCGCTGCGACTGGGCAAACTTGTTCGCACGGTGCCGTTTCACAGTGCATGCAGGCAACGGGTTGCTGCACCACATCGGCGTTGTCTTCGTCGCCCTGGAAGTACCGGTCGACTCGCAACCAATGCATCTCGCGGCTATTTCCCACTTGCTCCTTGCCGACGATCGGCACGTTGTTTTCACTTTGGCAAGCGATCACGCAGGCGTTGCAGCCAATGCACTTGGACAAATCGATCGCCATTCCCCACTGCGGTAGGAATGGCTTCTCAACGGTGATCGCGGCGATCGGCTCGACGTAGGGCGAACCTTCAAAATCTTCGACTACACCGTCGCCATTGACGTCCTTGGAAACCCGGATCAGGGGCACGTGCGGACCCTTCGCCGCCGCAAAATTCGGCAACTTTTCAAGCAGCGCCACGGTGCCTTCGCGAACCAACGTGAAGCTACGTGATTCCGTCTCGTTCTTGCCTCGCTCGTCGATCGCCCAGTGATCCTGGGTCGCCGACAATTCATACTCCTCCCGACGCGGACGGGCTTCAACCTTGTAAGCCGTCATCATCGCATCGCTCATCCGCACGGCGGCGACGCTGGTGCCGACGATCGCGACCCCATCTTGCTCCGAACCGCCGACGACGCCTGCTCGGGTCCGCCCGTAGCCGATCGCGACCGAAATCACACCCGGTGCGATCCCGGGGATCTCACACACAGGCAGTTCGACGACGGCATCGCCACGCCGGATCGCGACCATCAAGCCCTGTTTAACATTCAACTTCGCAGCCGTTCGCGGGCTCATGAGCGCCGCGTTGTCCCACGTTAGCTTCGTCAGGACTTGCGGCATCTCCTGTAGCCAGCCGTTGTTGGCGAACCGGCCGTCATAAAGGCCATCGGCGGCCGTGAACAACACTTCGATATCGTCTTGGTCGATCGCATCGGCATCGATCGCTCGGGGAGCGGAGTCGACCAACTCCGCCTGGGCACTGGTCTCGGTCAAATATTCAGGCTTGGCCAGCACTTCGTCCGAGTAACCATCATGCAGCAGTTGACGCCACTGGCGTTCACTCAAGCTCGCACCAGCGACGATCTCAGCCGTGCGGCGCACGATCGACTCGCCGTCAGCCACTTGCTCGCCGAGCATTTGGGCCAACACTTCGACGGTGGAACGCCCACCTAGGAGCGGCATGATTTGAGGCTGGCAAACACCGAAATGCCCATCATCGCCAATCACGTCGCCCCAAGACTCGAGTGGGTGCGACATCGGTAGCGACCAACCACAAATCGCAGCGGTTTCGTCGTCATACTCACCGACATAAACCGTGTTCTCAATCTTGCCGATCGCTGCAGCGAGATCCAAGTCGGCTGGCGCCAAGAAAACGGGATTGCCACCGATCACCAACAAGGATTCGACCTCACCAGCGTTCGCTCTCTTCACCAGATCTTCTAGACCGACGACGCTGCCGAGACCGGAGTCCGCTTCAGCGATGAACGTTTGCAGCTTACCGAGCGATCCGAGTTTTTTGTTTAGTGCAATTCCAGCTGCGATCGCATCGGCACCGAGGTGCTCACCCACGACCACGACGGAGTCCGCGCCGTTATCCGCCAAATCATGAGCAACCGTATCGATAAAACGCTCGAGGCGGTCGGCCGGCGACAGCTCATCGAACGATGGCTCGGTCTCGGGATGCTCATGCGTCTCACCGGACGTCAATTGGTCGACGCGGCGCGACAATTCGCTAATGAAAGCGGGCATCTCGCTCGGTCGCAGGGCCAGTCGCGAATCGGACGAAACGCCGGTTGCCGTGTATCCACCTTCGACGACGTACAAGCGGCTCATGTCGCCACGCGTCGCATCGCGATGCTCAGCAAATGAGCTGGCATTTCTCAGGAAACCGCAATCGGTACCGAGGATGTCCGCTTGAATTGCCACGATGGTCTTGGCGCCCGCCAAGCTGAGCACTTGTCGAGCCGGCTTGCCAAATGCCTTGGTGGTGGCTTCACGCATCACATTGCCGGTGACGCCGTCGAAACGCACGAACGTCGCGCTCGGCAATCGCTTGCGAAGGCTGCTGAGCATCCGCAACGTGGATGGTGAAGACGTTGATTCGATCAGTACCGCGAATTTGGACCCACCGCCACTGCTGGCCGCGCTTTTCAACAGGTTCTTGCTGTAGGTTTCGAACGAATCCCAACCGACTTGTTCACGACGTGCTTTTTCGCCATCGCTGCGGCGCAGGATCGCACCGTCGTCACCGCGGGCGCGATCGGGATCATACAAGCCGAGCACCGAAGCCTGGACATAGGCATCCGTACCGGTACCGCTCGGGTGATCACTATTCGGCTCGACCTTGAGGGGGCGACCGTCGATACACGTGATGAGCAGGTTGTAAACGCGACCTGCGAGCTCAAAGTTGGTCGCTCGCGAGTAAGTCTCACCCGGTACCCGGCCCTCGGGGCGCAGCACAAATGGGGCGATGGTCTCTTCGGGATAACGGCACCCGGTCGCGCCAGCCACGGCCAGCGACGCACCCATCAACTGCAACCAACGCCGACGCGAAACGCCGTCGGGGAACTCGGACGCCGCGACCGGGAACTCGCGATCCAAGAATTGATTAAAGTCATCACTTCGATGCAGCTCCGAGAGACTACGCCAGTAGCGAGCACGTGGAGCGACAGCGGAAGCGGAGTCTTGGCTGGGCATGAGAAAGTGAGGTATCAGGTAACAGGATTCAGATAACAGATTCTAGGCGGCAAAGGACACACAGCCGCGGACCATCGAGATTGCTCACGATATCCGAT
>JBBSJZ010000487.1:0-4816 GCA_038256795.1 Pirellulales bacterium
ATAGAGTCAATGTGCCCTTCAATTCCTTCGAGAAATCCTGACGCCTCAATTTTAAGTTCCGTCGGTTTTGTTCCTAAAGTAGACACGAAGGGCAGTTCGAGTCGGTGTTGTTTCGTATCCACCAATGACACGGTGACGAGCGGGGTTCGAAAGCAAAGCAAGCCAGAGACGGGGTAGCGAAGCGAGATATCAATTCGCGTTAGCTGGGAATGGCCAACCTTTTCGCCATCAATCAGCAATGAGATGCGACCAAAGAATCCTCCGGAGGCGCTGCGAGCGGGCGATCGCATTTTGATGATTAACTCCGCTTCACCTTTGGCCGGAATTCTGTCACTCATCAACTCAGCACGCGTACAACCGCAGCTAGCCGTAACCTCGCGAATCGGCAGATCAAAGTCCTCTGGATTTACCAAATGAACTCGAATCACACCTTCCGCTCCCGCTGGTAGCGAGTCAAGTTCTATCGGTACCGAGTACGTACCGCTGTACTCAACAAAACCAGCCTTGGAAGGCAATTCAGCTGTGACTTCGCTCGCAAACGACTTTGAAGTAGCCGCAGCCTGTACGGCGACAATTTCGTCCGCCATGCTGCAACGCGTGCACGCCACCAACAAGACAAAAGGCATGCCGAAAGAAAGGAGCTTGAAAGAGGCCGAAGACTTAATTGCCATGACCGAATCAATTTAGACAGGAACGCACGTCATCGTATTAGAGATGTTTAAGCGATCGAAATTTCTGATGTCAACCAAAATCTTTGAAGGTTTCTCTGCTGCTGGGAGCCTTCGCAGTCTCGTTTGCGGATTTGAACTGAATGTGAATCGTTCTGGATCGAGTTGAACGACCGGGTTTCGTGGGATCAGCGGCTCGTGAGCCAGCACACTGTTGCAAGTGGCTATAATCGACACTGTTGTTGGAGCCTCGTTGCGAGGATCCCCCGTTTTCCCGCCTTGATGGAGAGTCTCGTCCATGTCGATCCGCTTGCGATTGTGCTCGATGGCGTCACGCGTCGCTTGGTGCTGTGTCACGATTTCCGGTCTCGTTGGCACCATCGCGTCCGCGTCGGAGGTGTTTGTCGAAACGGAGAGCTTTGACGATCTCGGTGGATGGCAACTCGATACCCAATTCATCCAGCAAATGGGGTCACCGTACGTGATCGCGCATGGGCTCGGCCGACCCGTTGGCGATGCGGTCAAGCGAGTCGCGATCTCAGATGCAGGTACCTATCGCGTTTGGGTGCGTACGATGGACTGGGTCGCGCGTTGGGGGGCATCACCGTCGCCGGGCACTTTTAAGTTAAGCATCGGCGGCGAGACACTTGCGGAGACGTTCGGGACCGAGGGCCAGGCGTGGTCGTGGCACGATGGCGGCACCATCGAGCTCGCGGTGGGACCGACCGAGTTTCGTTTGCAGGATTTGACGGGCTTCAACGGCCGTTGCGATTGTATTTATTTGACGACGGACTTGAACACGCCGCCGCCTCCGGCCAAGGAAGTTTTGTCGACTTGGCGTCGGTCGCAATTGGACATTGACGACAAGATTACGGACAAGGGCCCCTATGACCTCGTGGTTGTCGGTGGCGGTTACGCGGGTATGAGTGCGGCGATCTCTGCGGCGAGGATGGGTTGCCGAGTGGCTCTCGTCCAAGATCGCCCCGTTCTCGGCGGCAATGGATCGAGCGAAGTTCGCGTTTGGGCGATGGGATTAATTCGTCGTGGCAAGTTCCCTCGCGTCGGCGAGATTGTGGAAGAGTTCGCGGATCGCGCGACCAAGTCACCGGGACGAGAAGAAGAGTTCGGCGACGAGTTGAAAGAACGTGTCGTGCGTGCCGAACCGAACATCGACCTGATGCTCAACCATCATGCTTATGGCGTCGAGAAGAATGGCGAGCACTTAACGGCGGTGAAGGCGTTTGACACTCGCAGCGGCGCCGACCTGCGAGTCACGGGTGATCGTTTCGTCGACTGTACCGGCCACGGTTGGATTGGCCAGTGGGCCGACGCCGATCTGGATCTGACGCCGACCGGACGCATGGGCATGTCCAACATGTGGGCTTGGGACGAAGTCGATGCGCCGACCACCTTTCCATCGACGCCGTGGGCACTCGATCTGAGCATGGAGGACTTTCCTTATCCGCGAGATCACCACGGCCAATGGTTTTGGGAAAGTGGTTTCGACAAAGACGCGATCAATGATGCTGAAGGCATTCGCGATTGGAATCTGCGCGCGGTGTTCGGTGCATTCAATGCGATGAAGAACCGTGACGGTGCCGCGGAGCACAAGAACGCGGTACTAACCTGGGTCGCTTTCGTCGGTGGGCCGCGGGAGAGTCGTCGATTGCTCGGTGATGTGATCCTTTCGCAAGACGACGTCGTCAACAAGCGAGAGTTCGCCGACGGCTGCGTTCCCAGTACGTGGTCGATCGACTTGCACTACCCAAAGCAGCAATACGCCGAGAAGTTTCCGGACAATCCATTCATCAGCATCGCGGTTCACGATCAACGCGTCGATCGACTCTACGGTTACCCGGTTCCGTATCGATGTTTCTACAGCCGCAATATCGACAATCTGTTCATGGCTGGTCGTTGCATCAGCGTCACCCACGAGGCGCTCGGCACGGTTCGCGTGATGAAGACGTGCGGCATGATGGGTGAAGTGGTCGGCAAGGCCGCCTCGATTTGTGCGGCGGAAAATTGTTCACCGCGAGATGTCTACGAGCAACACTTGGACGAGTTACTCGAGTTGCTTCGTTTGCCGGGAGTCGCCCGCCGCAGTACGCCGCTGGCACCGATCGTTATTCCCGACGATGTGCAGCCAATCGCGACTTCGATGGGGCCACCGAGCGGCCTCGATCCCAACAAGATCGAGGGCGTGGTGGTCGATGATCGGCAAGCGAAACTGGAAGGCTCGTGGACGGCCGGGACGGGGCTAAAACCCTACGTCGGTTTTGGCTATCGATACGCCGGGGCCGACACTGGCGCGACGTGTCGTTTCACCACTAAAGTGGAAAAGCCGGGGCGATACGATCTCGAAATCTATAACGGTGGTCATGAAAACCGAGCGACGAACACCCCCGTCATGATCGATCTTGGCGTTAGCCGGACGGAGTACCGCATCAACCAACGTGACACGAGCGAGCCGACGATCAAAATAGCAACCGTCGACCTGATCGCTGGGCAAGAGGTCAACGTCGTCATCAAGACGGACCAAGCCGGTGGCTTCGTACACATCGACGCGATCAAGCTAACTCCTGCAAAATGATCGAGCTGCCCGTGCTCGCGGACGTTCGCACGCCCAAGGCGACTCGTAATTCGTACGCGGGGATTGTCGTTCACGGTTGTCGCGTCGCGATCGTCGTCGCACTGATGTTGATGCTGCGGCAATCATCCCGATCTCCGTCCGCGTCGACCACTGCGCCGAGTCTCGCCGCCATTCAAACCTTGCTGCCCGAGGCGGCGACCATCGGGGCCCGTGCGGATGCGGCGAGAATTTGGAAGGTTGCCAAGCGTGACGGTGATGCACTGGGACGTGTGGCGCGAACGATGCCTGAGGCGGCGAGTGTGCGCGGCTATCGCGGACCCACGGAAGCCGTGCTGGTGATCGGCCCTGATCACGAGATCGAGTCCGCCTCGCTACTCGAAAGCTTCGACACGGCCGAGCACGTCCAAGTCGTTCGCGAAGATTCGCAGTTCTTTCAACAATTCCGCGGCTGGAAATTGAATGATCCCGCGACCGCTACGGAAGTCGACGCCGTGACGGGAGCGACACTCACAAGTTTGGCACTCGCGGGTGGTGTGCTCGCGAGGCTCGGCGCCACTCAAGGCTCGCTCGTCTTTCCCGAATCACTTACGAGCGATGAAGTCGACTCGATCAAGTTGCGAGCTCAGTCTCAATCACCCTCGTCGACCCTTCGAGTGTTCCGCACGGGCGTGTTCACCGATGACATCGTCGGTTACCAGGGACCCACCGAACTGCGTTTGGCGGTTACGGATGACAACCGTGTTTTGGCAATCGAAATTCGCGGATCATTCGATAACGAGCCTTATGTCGACTACGTCCGCACCGACAAGTACTTCTGGAGCCTGTTCCAAGGCAAAACCATCGATGAACTGGCGCGGTTTGATCCGGTCACCGCGGGGGTCGAAGGCGTCTCGGGCGCGACCATGACGAGCCAAGCGGTCGCGGCGACTTTGCCGCAAGCGGCGCTCGGTATCCAAGTCCAATGGCACCGTGAACGACAACCCGCCGAGTCGGGCTTGTCGCGTTTGGCGAGACAGGTCAACGCATCGCCGCCAGAGTTGGCAACCGTTGCGATTCTCGTCGCGCTCGCACTGCTCATGAAAACGGAACTGCGACGTCACCGTGTTGTCCGAGTCGTTTGGTTACTCACCGTGATCGGAGTTCTCGGCGCGTGGACGGGTAATCTGGTGTCGATGTCACTATTGGGCGGATGGGCGATGGGCGGCGTCGCCTGGAAAATCGCGCCGGGGCTCGCGGCGCTCACGTTGGTGAGCATCATGTGGCCGCCGCTCACCAAGAGCAACGTGTACTGCAGCCACCTTTGTCCACACGGGGCGATCCAGCAACTGATTCGACCACGGCACCCGTCGCGGCGGCTGCTGAGAATCGACCCGAGGGTCCAGCGGTGGCTGAAGCTCATTCCGCCGCTGACCTTGGTCGCTGGCTATTTGGCGATTCGATTTCGCCCCGCGACTGACTTGGCCGCCTGGGAACCGTTTCACGCGTACCTGTATCCGATTGCGGGAGCGGCCACGATCGCGATTGCCATCACGAGCCTCGCTATCGCCACGCGGGTGCC
>JBBSJZ010000488.1:0-4800 GCA_038256795.1 Pirellulales bacterium
CAATAGGCATGTTTGGCGCAGCAAGTGGGCTGCGAAGTCGCGCTTGGCACCTCGGGTGTCGTTGGTTGAACAGAATCGCCAACGACGCAGCATTCCGCTTCAGCGACACAGCAATCAGCCTGCTTAGCACAGCAATTTGACAGTGCCCCAGTTGCGGCATCGGCAGCATTACCAGTGGAAAACATAGAAACAGATAGTAGAGCGGCAGAGAAAACAATACTTGCTAACATTTTAGAAACTCCGAGATTGTGGCGCAGTCGCATTGACGTGCACCTGTTTGGGAAACAAGAACATCTTCACTATTCTGGGCATGTCTGACTTCGCGATCGAAGTAAAGCCACTGCTAGATTTGAAGACGCACGTGTAAGTCAAACAAGGAGTTGCAATCGGCAAACAGAACTGTTCTGTCCAGCGCGACAGAATCTGTGCTTTTAGTTGACCATAAGAAGGTATTACTGGCCGCACTGCGGAGTTGCTCGTCAGTAACTGACGTCGGCAGAAGAAGCCAGACCTGGGACTGACAGCATGCCCAATCGGGGCACTTGCACGGCGATTTAGCGTCGCTGCAGACTTCTTCCGCAAAGCCGGAATCGCAGCAACTGGCAGTGCAAGAGACGCAGGCGTGTGTATTCGCAAGGGTAACCGGCGACGACGTCGACAGAGCTGCCAAAACCGTAAGAACGGTAAGGAAGCGAGCGAGGATGAAGATGTGGAAGCGGTTCATGGCAGACAGTTTCAACAGCAATGAGCGGGTTCCATTGGGAATCCTGCATTCGATAAAGTTTGGATGACTTGAGTCGAACTCTTCTTCACGACTTTATGAGAAATTGTCTGAAATATCTGGAAGTCGGGCACCAATGTGTATCTTCGTTCCGTATCGAAGCTAATCTCTCGATCGATGCTCGCCTGTCCGATACGCCAATAGCCGCAAGGCATTCATCACGACGACGAGCGTTGAGCCTTCGTGGAGTGCTACAGCGGTACCGATGTTCAGACCGAAGATTGTGGCGGGGCTGAGCGAGGCGACCATACTGAGACTAATCCAAAGATTCTGCCGGATGATGCGACGTGTGGCACGGCTGAGACCGATAGCAAACGGAAGGTGGTCGAGGTTGTCGAACATTAAGGCCACGTTGGCGGTTTCGGGATCCACGGCGCTCACGATCATCCCATTGATTGATAGCTACAATTTGCTTGGTCACGAGGTCGAATATCCAATGGCGATCGGCATCGTCGGGGGCCTTGAGTCATCGACTTTGCTGTCGCTGATTTTGTTGCCATCGCTCCCCTAAGTGTTCTGCGGCCGATCGAATCGAACCGCTGACAGCAATAGCGCCGAAGCAATTGCAATTGAGGCGCCGTAGGCAAACGCGACTTGAGGGCCTCTGGTTTGGTAGAGCCAACCGAGAATAGGACTGGCGGGCAATGAGGTGACGTTGAGCGTGCAATGTTACAAAGGTGAAACTTATTGTCGCCCCGCACCTCAGTCAAGAACCGTTGCAGCAGCCGATAAGTCATCGCGCCTGTTACCTCATTGAAAAAACTGGTCCACTCCAGCACTCGAACATTGTGCGGTAGTTGCTTCATAAATGCCTTTGTGTGGAACTGGAGAAAGTTAGCTCGATTTGGTTGTAGTTATCAATGCAATCGAACGCCGTTACAAACCTCAATCACTCAAACATTCCCAGGATGAGAAAGACGAGGAAACCAACAAAGAAAAACGTTGTGGAAAGGGACGATTCAGGCTCTTCGTGCGCTTCGACCAACAACCCTTCGGTAACAAGATAAAGCAGGGCGGCTAATCCGAAGGACAGCACGATTTCCAGCACTTCTTCGGATACATCTTTCAATGCGATATTTCCTATAACGGCACCCACCGATACGAGCGAGAACACGAGGGAACTCGAAAGCACGATTCGAAATCGGCTGGCGTTTTGACATCCCATCGCAGCTGCCACGGCAAGCCCGAGTGAAAGCAATTCAACGGTCAGTGCAAGAGTCAGTAATAATCCTCACTCCTCCCTGCCGAGAAGCTGATGCCAATTAGTAGCCCATCTAAGGCAACGTCAATCGCAACCGCAATCAGCAATCCGTTATTGCTGCCTCGCGACTTGACAGCTTTGGCTAACCGCCTCACAGTGAGCATCGCGGCAACACCAAACGAAAAACCGATTGCGACTTCAATCGGTTCATGTTTAGCGGTAATCTCGGGCAAAAGTTCCACTGCAACGACTGAAAAAACGACTCCGGCCGCTAAGTGCTGAATGTAACTTCGTAGGGTGGCATTGGGCGGATAGTAGGCCGCGATGACCGCTCCGATGACCGCTGCTAGCAACGGTATGAATGAGAATAGCAATACACTTAGCATTTCAACTCACACGCGAATGGCTCTGACTAACTATCGTTTGGAATCTGGTGTTTGATAAGCCAATAGTCTCAGCGCATTGAAAACGACGACTAGCGTTGATCCTTCGTGGAGGATCACGGCGGGACCGATATTCAGGCCGAGAATGGTGGCGGGTACGAGGAAGGCGACCATGCCGAGACTCATCCAGAGGTTTTGTCGAATGATACGGCGAGTGGCTCGGCTGAGGCCGATGGCGAGCGGCAAGTGGTCGAGATTATCGGCCATCAACGCTACATCGGCCGTTTCTAAAGCGACGTCGCTGCCTGCGGCTCCCATTGCAATACCAACAGAGGCTGACGCCATGGCAGGTGCGTCGTTGACTCCATCGCCGACCATCGCGACGCCCGCTTCGCTGTTGAGCTTCTTGATCTCAGCGACTTTGTCTTCGGGCATCAAGTCACCGCGTGCCTCGTCGAGGCCTACAGCTTTTGCAATCGCGTCTGCGACTTGCTGGTTGTCGCCGGAAATCATAATCATTCGCTTGATGCCCAGTTCTCGGAGTCGAGTGATTGTGCGTTTAGCGGCTTCGCGGGGCGTGTCCATAAGTCCGACGACGCCGAGATAGCGATCGCCGTGACGGACGATCATCGTGGTACGGCCTTCGGATTCGAGCGACTCAACTGTCTGGCGAATGGATTCGGGCAACGGCGAACCTTCGACCTCGCTGAACAAATCATCTTTGCCGATGTGAGCAAGCTTCCCATCAACTTCGGCCTGGACGCCACGTCCAGTGATGCTCTTCAAGTTTGACGCGGCTGGTGTCCCTACACTTCCTGTCTCCCCGTCTCTCGACTCCCACTCTCCCAACTTCTTCTTCCCATCCCTAACAACGGCCTTCGCAAGTGGGTGTTTACTCAGGCTCTCGACGGCAACCGCTATGCGCAGTAGCTCGGATTCTTTGACACCATCGGCGGGACGAACGTCGGTCATTCGCGGTTCGCCCTCGGTGAGCGTTCCGGTTTTGTCGAAGGCGATGGAATCGAGCTGCCCAAGGCTTTCCAGGGGACCACCGCCTTTAACGAGGACACCACCGTGGGCGGCACGAGCCACTCCGCTGAGGACGGCGCTGGGGGTAGCGATGGCGAGCGCACAGGGGCTGGCCGCGACGAGTACTGCCATCGCTCGATAGAATGATTTGCTGAAAGGTTCGTCGATAACCAACGGTGCGAAAAGAAGCATTACGACGACAGTGATGACCGACGGCACAAAGTATCGTTCGAATCGCTTAGTGAATTTCTGCGTCGGGGATACTCGCGTTTCTGCTTCACTGACCATCGTGACGACACGGGCAAGCGTGTTTTCGGCAGCCGTCTTGGTGACTTGAATTTCAATGGCACCGGCTTGATTGATCGTTCCCGCGAAGACTCGATGTTCCGGCGCGACTGATTCCGGATCGGCAGCGGCAGCTTCTCGATCGGATACTGGTTGCTTGTCGACTGGAACGCTCTCGCCTGTGATGGGTGCTTGATCGACGCTCGATTCACCTTCTATGACAAAACCATCAGCAGCGATTCGTTCATCGGGCTTGACAATAACGATGTCACCGACGGCTAGCTCTTCAACGGCCAATTCAGTTTCTTGACCATCGCGACGGACTCGTGCCGTTCGAGGTGCGAGTTCTGACAAAGCTTCAATTGCACGTTTGGCTCGGCCCATTGCGTAGCCTTCGAGTGCATGTCCAATGCTAAACAGGAACAGCAGTAACGCACCCTCAGCCCAGGCTCCCAGTGCCGCCGCACCACCGGCGGCCACAATCATCAGGAAGTCGATCTCAAACTTTCCATCGCGAATCTTTTCGATGGCTTCCTTGATCGTGAAGTAGCCACCGAAGAAGTATGCAATGACAAACAAAATGATCGGTATCGAGGCTGCAGCGTTGGCGAAGGTCTCCACCAACCATCCGACCAGTAAAAAAGCACCGCACAATCCAGCAAAGATCAACTCTGTCTTGGGACCGAAGATGCCACCGTGGGCGTGGTCGTGTCCTGCGCGGTCATGATCATCGTCGTGCCCTTGCTCGTCGTGATAGTGACCTGCGTGATCGTCAGATTGTTTCGGTGCTGCCTGCGTCCAGCTATCGAAAGTATCAGAGATGACCGAGTCGTTGGTCCGTTCGCAATCGTATTCCACTCGCACTGCGCCATCTGGCGAAACCACCACTTCAAGCACACCATCTATGCGACTCAGGCGAGATTCTATTGCCGATGCACGACCTGCGTGCATAGAGGGCGACTTTGCGATCCAATGGCCGTATTTCTGGTCCAACTCGGCTCCCACTCGTTTGGCAAGTTCGCGAACTTCGCCAGTTGAGACCTGTTTCGGATCGTAATGAATACAAACTTGATTGGACTTACCAGCGTTCGATCTAACTAGATGTGCCGAGTCGATCCCGA
>JBBSJZ010000489.1:0-4773 GCA_038256795.1 Pirellulales bacterium
ATTTTGCGAGACTCGCCCATCACCGCCCGCTTCACTTCCTCGTCGCTCTTGCCGGCTGCGGTCAAGCTCGCGACCAGCGCCGTTTTCTGGTCGTCCGTGAATTTCTCGGCCGTTGCGGTTTGGATTTCTTGCTGGACATCGGGCAACCCCGGTACGATTTGCGGCATTTGCTGGATCGCGCCGAATGCGGCTCCGAACGAGCACATGAACATCAACGTGGTCACGATCGTGGTCCGACGCAAGTCCGGAGCAAAGAGTGCGGCGACACTGGGGCGCTTGAGCGAACCGGACTTCCGCTTTTGTTCCCACACCGGCGACTCCGGCAAGAAGGGACGAATCAAGATCAAGGGAACCGCGGGAATCAAACCCGACATCAGCGTTTAGCGCCAATCCGCGTGACTGTTTTGAATCTCACCCAGGACACTGAGGAAGCCGGGGAGTTGGATCGCCGGCAAGCTGACCGCCGGGATGGTCAGCCCAAACAACACCGGCGCCGCTTCGCCACGACTCCAGGCCGCGGCGACTCCGGCCGCGATCGCGACGAGGATTCCGCCGAACGATGAAAATGCTTGCGTGAAGCCCAGCACCTTCTCACGCTGGGCGCGATCGGGAAACAATTCTGCGAGCCAAGCGATCGCCGCGACAAATTCGACGCACACGCCGATGAAGACAAAACATCGGCACACGAGCAGCATCGGCAGACTCGTCGAAAAACCGGCGACGAACGCCGCGACGGCGTAAAGCAAAATGCTCCATGTCAGCACCAACCGTCGTCCGAATCGGTCGGTCAAGTAGCCGCCGAGCAATCCGAAAATGCCACCGGCAAATGCGGGCACATAGAAGAGCAGCCCAATCCAGTAGGTGAATTCCGGCGTTCCCGGACGAATGTTGCCCAGTTCCAACAACGCGTTACGGGCGATCAGCGGCAGCATCAGCAGCTCGTAGATATCGAAGGCGAAGCCAATCGCCGCCATGATGCAGATCAGCCACTGGATCTTGGACAAACCAGATTTTCGCTGCTCGTTGAGAGGGGTCGCGCCGCTGGACATAGGAAATTCGAATGCTCGGAAGGGACTCGGGTTCGGTCAACCGGCGTGGAGTATACTCGAATTCGTTGTGGGCGTGATCTCGCTTGCGTCTTGTGGATGGAGACAAATTCCGGAACTAAACGAGCCATTCTTAACTTGAACGCGTCAGCGAGCGATTGCGTTTATCCCTGGCTAGCGAACTCAAACGCGATCGACGATAAACGCGTGAAATTTGTCACCCACCAAGGAGCCCATTATCTCTTACGAACACGTCAAACTCGCCAGTGGCGCGAAGGTTCCCAGCGTCGGTCTCGGTCTGTGGAAAATCGACGACGACGCGGCTGCGGAAGTGGTGCAGACGGCGATCGACCTCGGTTACCGGCACCTCGATGCGGCGTGCGACTATGGCAATGAAGCCCAGGGTGGTGCAGGCATCGCCGCGGCGATCGCGGAAAAAAAAGTCACGCGTGACGAGTTGTGGATCACGTCCAAGTTGTGGAATACGTACCACCGCGCCGAGCACGTGATGCCAGCGGTGAAGCGAACACTCACGGATTTACGACTCGATTACTTGGATCTGTACTTGGTCCACTTTCCGATTGCGTTGAAGTACGTCCCGATCGATACCCGCTATCCGCCGGGATGGTTCTACGAGCCGAGTGCTGCGGCACCGGTGATGAAAGCTGACCCGGTGCCGATTCGCGAAACATGGGAGGCGATGCAAGAGCTCGTCCGAGCCGGTCTCGTCCGTGAGATTGGTGTCAGCAATTTTGGCGTGTCGCTCATTCGCGATCTGATGTCGTACGCGTCGATTCCACCCGCGATGCTTCAGATCGAGTTGCATCCGTACTTGACTCAGGACAAGCTCGTACGATTTTGTCGCGAGTCGAATATTGCCGTGACTGGTTTTTCACCCTTGGGGGCGCAGTCATATTTCTCGCTCAACATGGCCCGAGCGGACGAAGCGGTGATCGAGCAAGCGGCGGTGAAGGCGATTGGCGAGCGTCACCGGCGATCGCCGGCTCAAGTCGTGATGCGCTGGGGAGTCCAGCGTGGGACCGCGATCGTTCCCAAGACGACGCGCACGCAGCGATTGACGGAGAACCTCTCGCTCTTCGATTTTGAGCTCACGAAGGAAGAGATGGCGACCATCAGTGGGTTGGATCGCCAGCGTCGATTCAATGATCCGGGCGATTTTGCTGAGGCCGCGTTCAACACGTTCTTTCCGATTTACGAATAGTCCATCACTAGAACGTGTCGGGATAGATCACCAATTCGATGCGTCGATTGGTGGCGCGGCCGGCGGCTGATTCGTTGCTGGCGCGAGGATTGTTTGTGCCTTGGGCCACCGTGAATAATTGCTGGGGCGGCATCCCGGCGCGGCGGACAAGCAAATCGAGGATTGCAGCGGTTTGAGCGGACGCGAGTTGGTGGCTGGTGCCGACTTGACCGCCGTACATCGGGGCGTTGTCCGTGTAACCTTCGATCGCCATCCGCTGGCGAGGAAAGACGCTGCGAAGCTGGGCGGCGATCGGGTCCAGCACGAGGGCGGCCTGCGGTTGCATTTGGGCCGAGCCCGGTTGAAAAAGTTGGTCCGACGGAACCACGATCCGCAGCACGTCTCCGTCCTGTTCCACGGGGACGCCACCGAGATTCAAACGTGAAGCGAGTTGGCTGAGGTTCGTGTTCGGCGTGATCGAAGCGTTGCCGCGCAGTTGGGTCGAGGCCTGGAAACCCTGCACGCGTGACTCGGCATCGCGTGCCGCGATCGCGGCTGACTCGAGCCGATTGGAGGTGTCGGAAAGTTGTTGGCGGACGAGTCCGAGTTCGTCGCGATAGACTTGGGATTGTTGTTCGCTTTGAGCCAATTGGGTGTGCAATTGACGATTGTTGTCGTCGAGTAACTGCACGCGTCGCCGCAGTTCCGCCACTTGGGCTTCGCCGGGATTCACGCCCGTCGCGGCGGGCATTTGCCAGGCTGCGCCACCGGGAGCGGCGAAGTACGGGTTTTGGCTGCAACCGGCAACCACGAAGCACAACAGCAGCGACCCGACGACGATTGTCGGAGCGTGTCGTTGGGCGTTGTTGCGGTCCGTTGCCGACATGGCGTATCCGTTGCTGGCTTGCACTGGGGCGGAGATAACCGAGGCGGTTGATCTCCAACGAGCAGAACTCATTTCGCTCGCCATGAACCCTAGAAGCTGAACTTGAGCCAAATCAAGATCATTTGCGGAAAAAAACATTTCGGCTCGTGATGCCGTGCGGATAGCGATCTCTCTTGAACTGGTCGGGCCAGCGTGGTTATAGAACAGGATCGAAATTTTACTGGTTCGCGAATGCGTTGGTTCCGAAAGGATTCGGATGACAATTCAACTACAGCAGCTGGCCGCCATGGTGGGCGGCTACGTCGTCGGTGATGGCACGCTCGTTTGCCACGGTGCCAACCCGTTGCAGGATGCCGTGTCGGGTGAGATCACGCTCATTGATGATGTTCGTCGTGCTCATTTACTCACTCAATTATCCGCGCTGGCGGTCGTTACACCCCTGGAGCTACCGAGCTGTGGCATCCCACAAATCGTGGTGCCCTCACCGCACTCCGCATTTGCGACGATCGTCGGTTTCTTTCGACCCGCGATCGATGCTTCGGTGATGCCAACGGGCGTCGATGCGAGTGCCAAGATCGCAGCAACGTCGAGGCTGCATGGATCGGTGGTGGTGGGTGCTGATGCGATCATTGGCGAGCGATGTCGTTTGATGCCTGGCGTCGTGGTGATGCCACGGTGCGTGATCGGTGACGATTGCGTCCTCTATCCCCACGTGACCCTCTACGAATACACGCGGTTGGGCGAGCGAGTCGTCATTCACGCGGGCAGTGTGATTGGCGCCCACGGCTTCGGCTATCGCCAAGTTGCGGGTCGACATGTCCCCACGGCGCAGCTCGGTTATGTGCGAATCGATGACGACGTCGAACTCGGCTCCTGTGTCACGATCGATCGTGGGACGTATGGCGCGACACACATTGGCGAAGGCACCAAGGTCGACAACCAAGTCATGATCGCTCACAACTGTCGCATCGGTAAGCACAACCTATTGTGCAGCCAAGTCGGGATTGCGGGCAGTTGCACGACGGGCGACTATGTCGTGCTCGCGGGTCAGGTCGGTTTGAAGGATCACATCAAGCTCGGCGATCGAGCGATTGTCGGAGCTCAAGCGGGCGTGATGGACGATCTCGAGGGTGATCAAGTCTATCTCGGTTCACCGGCGACGAGCCAGCGCGACCAAATGCAGATCATGGCGGTGCAGCGTCGGTTGCCCGAAATGCGTCGTGAGCTCAAGGGATTGCGTCGCGAGCTCGATGGGATGCATCAAGAACACTCGGGTGCCGCTCAGCGAGTCGCATGAAAGTGTTTCGAGGATACCGGCCCATCGGGGTTCAGCAGCGATTGCCCGCCGGCCGAGCACGCCCCTTTGGGCTCCTCGCGGGTTGGGGCAGCTTTCCGGTCGAAGTCGCCGAGGCGCTTGTCCGCGGCGGACACTCGGTGTGCTGTCTCGCGATTTCTGGGCACGCGAGCACCGATTTAGAATCGATTTGCGACGACGTCCGCTGGCTCGGCGTGGGCAAGATTGGTGGTCATCTCAAGTACTTTCGTCGCTCGGGATGTGAGCAGGTCACGATGGCTGGAAAATTATTCAAGGCGGACATTCTCTACAGCGGCTCGCTCTGGATGCGTCACCTTCCCGATTG
>JBBSJZ010000490.1:0-4765 GCA_038256795.1 Pirellulales bacterium
GACGTGTTTATCAGCGATCGAGAATGGCTTCACCAGCGTGATGATGGACGGTTCGCTCGAAGCCGACGGCAAGACGCCGGCTGACTACGATTACAATGTCAAGGTCACCAAGGAAGTCGTCAAAATGGCTCACGCCCGCGGCGTCAGTGTCGAAGGCGAACTCGGCTGTCTCGGCTCGCTCGAACATGGCGGCGGCGAGCAAGAAGACGGCCACGGTGCTGAAGGCGAACTCTCACACGATCAATTGCTTACCGACCCCGACGAGGCCAAGCGATTCGTCGAGGCGACGGGTGTTGACGCGCTAGCCGTGGCGATCGGAACCAGCCACGGTGCTTACAAGTTCACTAAAAAGCCGACTGGCGAAGTGCTCGCCATGGACCGCATCGAGGCAATCCACAAGCAATTGCCCAACACGCACCTCGTCATGCACGGTAGCAGCAGCGTGCCCCAAGAGTTGCAGGACATCATCAACAAGTACGGTGGCCAAATCAAGCAAACGTACGGTGTGCCGGTGGAAGAAATTCAGCGAGGGATCAAGAGTGGCGTTCGCAAGATCAACGTCGACACCGATTGCCGGATGGCGATCACCGGCGCGATCCGCAAGATCTTGCAAGAGAACCCATCGGAGTTCGATCCGCGTGCCTACCTGAAGCCCGCGCGAGCCGCCATGAAGGAAGTGTGCAAAGCACGCATGATCTCCTTCGGTCAGGCCGGTAACGGCGCCAAGCTTCGCAAAACGCTCGGTGCTTAGCCCGCCTTCCTAGCGTTGATTCGATCGTTACCATCTCGTCCGTTAACTCGGGCGAGGCGTGAAAGTCCGACGAGTCCGGCTCGAATCGCACGGACAACGGCATCGGTGCGATCCTTGGCGTTGATCTCGCGAAGGATGTTCTGCGCGTGCTCCTCGATCGTCTCGACGCTGATCATCAGTGAATGAGCAACATCCTTGTTGCTCAATCCCAATGCCATGTGCCTCAGCACTTGAGCTTCGCGGCCCGTGAGCGGCATTTCTTCAGGAAGCGCGCCCGCATCAACTTCACGGTGCATGATCACTTCCGCTCGAGTCAAACGACCATGGGAAGGCGCCGGATCGCGTCGATGAGCGAGGTGAACCGCGTCGATGAGGACGCGAGCGTTGGCGGACTTGAGCACGTATTGGCATGCACCAAGTGCGACAGCACGGGCGATTAGGTCGGATGCTCTCATCTCCATTTCATCGACTTGGCCCCAGAGAAAAGTAAGAAACCCGCTAGATTATCCCCCCAAATTAGGAGACGGACCCACATAGTCCACGAGTGTCTACCTGTCGAGGGCTTCTTGTTCGCCCAGTTTGCGGCATAAGTGATTGTAGAAAAACGACTTACACCACCATCGGTGGACCTTCGAAGCCCGCGGTGTAGAGACATTTTGTACATGTGCCACGACTCAATCCAGACTCGACCGGTCGGATCGAGCAATTTAATTCGGTTCCCATTTGGCCGGTGCACAATCGCGACCTAGATACCTTTGGCGAATCCCGATCCGCAACGCGGCCTGGTTTGCCGAAACTGTCTTCCCGCTCGAGCTTGTTTTGCCCCGGAATACCGATGAAGCCCGCCACCACTTCGCTATTGCTCGTGGACGACGACCATCACTTGAACCAATCGATGGCCGAGTGGCTGAGGGAGCAATCGTCCGCAACGGGGTCGGTGTACCAGGTCGATACGGCCGAGAGTTTGCATGAAGCAAAGCAACGATTGCAGCATCGCAGCTACGATTTACTGATCACCGATTTGCGGCTCGGACAGGACGACGGATTTTCCTTGATCGGGCACGCCAAACGGCACTGCCCGGGAACAGCCATCTTGGTGATGACGGGCTATGCGACGCCGGAGACGGCCATCTCGGCGGTTCGCGCGGGTGCTTTTGACTTATTGACCAAACCGATCATCGACGACGAATTGACGTTGGCAATCGAGCGTGCGTTGTCGCAGCGAGAAGTCGCGCGTGAAAACGAAACGCTGCGCCAGCAACTCGACCAGCGAGCGGGAATGGAGAGCATTCTCAGCCATGATTATCGCATGCTTAAAATCTTTGAAACGATCGAGAGTATCGCGGATGCCCGAGCGTCCATCTTGATCACGGGTGAAAACGGTACGGGCAAGAGCATGATCGCACGCGCGATCCACGCTCGTTCGAGCCGCCGAGGCCAAGCGTTTGTCGAAGTCGCCTGCGGTGCACTTCCGGACACCTTGCTCGAGAGCGAACTGTTTGGCCACGTCGCTGGCGCCTACACCGGTGCGAATCATGACCGCGCGGGCAAGTTTCAACTCGCCGATGGTGGCACGATTTTCCTCGATGAAATCGCGACTGCGACACCGGCGATGCAAGTCAAGTTATTACGCGTGTTGCAAGAATTTCAGTTCGAACCGTTGGGTGGAACGAGCACGCACAGCGTCGACACGCGCGTCATTCTCGCCACGAACGAGAACCTCAGCAAAGCGGTTGCCGAGGGTAGCTTCCGTCAAGACCTGTATTACCGCGTCAACGTCGTCAACATCATGCTGCCGGCACTCCGCGAGCGGATCGGCGACTTACCGCTACTCGTGGATCACTTTTTACACGAGGCTGCGGAAGCGAGTGGCCGCAGCGCGGCCGCGTTCGATCGTGAATCGATGCAGGTGATGATGCAATACTCGTGGCCGGGCAACATTCGCCAGCTCGAAAATGTCGTCGAGCGAGCCGTGTTGTTGTCGCGAAATCCGACGCTATCGATCGAGGACCTACCACCCGAACTACTCGGCGGCGGACCAACCTCGAGCGGATCCGGCGCCGAGCGTTCTGCACAAGGCGCCATCGCAGCGATCCAAATCCCGGCGGGCGGCATGAGTTTGTCAGACGCTTTGGAAGCGCCGGAGCGACAGATTATTCTGCAGACGCTGCGTCAGCATCATTGGAATCGGGCGGCGACAGCGGATACCCTTCAAATCAACCGTACAACGCTGTACAAAAAGATGAAGCGGCTGGGTCTTGACGATCCACGGTTGCAATACGCTTAGGGTTTCGCAACCGAAGAGTCGCTCGCCCCCGTTCCCACCGTCAACTGCTGAGACACCCCACTTTTCGGCTAGGGATTCGGTTCAGCGTTGACACGGACCGAAGCATGGACCTAATTTCATGCTTCGCGTTGCTGATGCCGCACTTCGCTGGTGCGACGGAAAGCTTCGCGGGTGCGACCGAAACCGATAGTTTCCTCCTTGCTGACGATGGTTGACCATGAATCGCCTCCACTGCTCAATGTCATGGGCTGGGTCAAACGTGGACGGATCAACCGCTCTCAAGCGGCCTTGGTCAATCGAGCAAGCGAGTGAAGCTCGGGCGAGTGCTCCCAAGTCGTTCATCGTACCGCTGCATTACGAGCCGAATTACCATTATCCGCTGTTGGTTTGGCTGCACAGCGACGGTTTCAATGAAGCTCAAATCAAGCAAGTGATCCCGCACATTAGCGTCCGCAATTATCTAGCGGTTGGCGTGCGTGGGAATCGTTCCATGGATGCCGCCGGCCATCGTTACGAGTGGTCTGAGAGTGCCGCGGGGGTTGGCATGGCTCACGATGCGGTGGCGATGGCGATTCAAGAAGCGACGTCACGGTTTTCCGTGCATCCGCAGCGAATTGTCTTGGCGGGCTACCGGAGCGGCGGCGCCATGGCACTGCGAATCGCACTGCGCCAGCCCCACAAGTTTGCTGGCGTCATCTCGCTCGGTGGTGGACTGCCACGCCGAGGCGGTTCGCTATCAAACCTCGACGAAATTCGGCAACGCCGTTTACCAATGCTCTGGCAATGGGCGACTCGGGGTGACCATTTCCAGGACGGTCATTTGAAGCGTGATATCCAGTCCGCGATGATGTTTGGTGCGAGCGTCGATGTCCGCCAGTACGTTGATGACGACGAGATGACCAACATCTGCCTTGCCGACGTCAACCACTGGCTCATGCGGCGCATCGTCGCGGGCGACACCTCGAGCGAGCTTCATTCCTGGGAATCATCGCCCACCGGCTTTTCCTCGAATTGATCCGCCCGGCTTCGTGCTACACTAGGGCCGAAGCGATGCACGATCCGCACCGCGGAAACCGGCGTTAGAAATCGGTCCATGCAGGGCCAGTGACCAACCGACAGTGAGCGAATATGAGTGGTGTTACGTCGAGCGGAAAAAAAATACTCGTGGTTGACGATGATTTCGAGATCATTGAATCCATTCGCTACGCGCTCGAAGGTGCTGGGCACGAAGTCGTGATCGCACGCGATGGAAACCAAGGGCTCGCGCTCGCCGAGCGAGAACTTCCGGACTTGATGATTTTGGACATGATGATGCCCAAGCGGAGTGGGTTTCTCGTGCTCGAAAAACTTCGCCGCGTCCGGGAAGTGCCTTTGCCGGTGATCATGATTACCGGCAACGAGGGGAGTCGGCACAAGGCCTACGCCGAACTCCTCGGCGTCGCTGACTACATCCGCAAGCCCTTTGCCATGGATCGATTACTGGGGGCCGTCGATAGACTTCTGACGTCATGATCGATGGCCACGCGGACGTGGATCCGGCACCACGACTGGACGCTCGCCGGACTTTGATTCTCGCCGGTGTTGCTGGCGCCGTGGGCGTCGGCATTGGTGCATTCGGAGGCCATGGCTTGGACCGCTATTTGACTTCGACTGGCTGGGACGCCGAGACAATCTTGCGACGAACCGAGCAATTTGAGATCGGCGTTCGCTACCATCTCATTCACAGC
>JBBSJZ010000491.1:0-4756 GCA_038256795.1 Pirellulales bacterium
ACGAGCGAACCGGTTCCGCGTCACGTATCAATCAAAGAAAGCGTGTTTCCGTTTCGCAAGTTTGCGGGCGTCGATATCGTGCTCGGCCCCGAGATGCGAAGCACCGGCGAAGTCATGGGAATCAGCGATAGTTTTCCGCTCGCGTTCGCCAAGAGCCAAATCGCAGCAGGCAGCGTGCTGCCAGACAAGGGCAACGTGTTCGTCAGCCTGTCAGGACGTCATAAAGATTCGGTGGGTCCACTCGGCCGCAGTCTGACGGAACTCGGATTCGATCTGCTCGCCACGAGCGGCACCGCGTCTCGTTTGGAAGCCGACGGCGTCAAAGTCACTCGCGTCAAGAAGATCGCGGAAGGTCACCCGAACCTCATCGATTATCTCAAGAACGGTGACGTCCAGCTCATCATGAATACGCCGAGCGGCAAGGGCGCTCGCACGGACGAGGGCAAGATCCGCGCCTCCGCGGTGCAGTACGGAGTGCCTTGCATCACCACGCTCGATGCGGCTGAAGCGGCGATCAGCGCCATGAAGGCACTTCGAGAAGGGACCCTGCAGGTTCAATCGCTGCAAAGTCGCTACGCTGAGACCAATCCTCCAACATAAGAAAACCGATCCCGCGGGCGGGAAAGGTCGTGGCCGGAAAGGAGCCCATGAGTGGAATCAAATCCAAGCGAAACCCTGTTGCAGACCTCGATTGACGCTAAATCCATCGCGGGTGGCTTCATGCCTGGCGATTTCCGTGTGTTGGTGGTCGACAACGAGGCGGCTCATGCACGGGCGATGAGCGAGAGTCTTGAGAAAGTCGGGTACCGATGTGAAATCGCCACGAGCGGTCCGGACGCGGCCAAGCAAATCGAGCGTGAGACCTACGACATAGTGATCACCGACATGGTGATGAACGAAGTCGACGGCATGAAGATTTTGAATCTGTGCCGTGAGCGACTTCCCGATTGCGAAGTCGTGATGGTGACGGGTCACGCGACCGTGCCGATTGCGGTGGAGGCGATGCAGCAAGGCGCGTTCAATTTTCTCGAGAAACCGATCACGCCCAACCGCTTGCGTGTGATCGTCGAGAAAGCGATTCAAGCCGTCTCGCTGCGCCGCCAAAATACGGAACTGCGCCAGCGACTCGATGAGCGGTTCGGATTCGAAGGCATCATCTACACGAGCAAGCGGATGCAAACGGTCATCGATCGCTTGCGCCGGATCGCCGCGACGGATGCGACGGTGTTAATTACGGGCGAGAGCGGGACGGGCAAGGAGATGATTGCACAAGCGATCCATCAAAACAGTCCGCGCCGCAACAAACGAATCGTCGCGCTCAATACTCGTGCGGTATCGGAGAACCTTGTCGAAAGTGAGCTGTTCGGCCACGTCAAGGGTTCGTTCACCGATGCGGTCTCGGATCGCGAAGGCGCGTTCCAGTATGCCAACGGTGGAACGCTGTTTTTGGACGAAGTCGGCGACATGCCGATGAACACGCAAATCAAGTTGCTGAGGGTGCTCGAAGAGAGCCAAATCACCCGCGTCGGCGATAACAAGACGATCAAGGTCAATGTCCGTTTGATCTCAGCGACGAATCGTCCGCTCGAAGAAATGGTCGAGTCCGGCGTGTTTCGTAACGATCTCTACTTTCGCTTGAAGGTCGTTACTGTCGAGCTACCGCCGCTGAGAACGAGACGCGAAGACGTCATCCCGCTGATGGATCACTTTCGGAAATTCTTCTTGCGACGACACGACAAAGCGACGGCCCACTTCACGCCGGGCGTGACCAAGCGATTCTTCGGCTACGATTGGCCGGGAAACGTCCGCCAACTTCGTAACTTTGTCGAGACCATGGTCGTGCTCGATACCGATGGATCGCTGGATGTCGACGATTTACCGCCCGAATTACTCGATGAAGAGGGCGAACCGCTGGCACAAGAACCCATCTTGATCGGTGGCGGTGGTGAGTCTGCGTTGATCGGTCAACCGCTTGAAGTTATTGAGCGCTGGGCAATCGAAGAAACGCTGGCATTGACCGGCGGCAACCGCGAGAAAGCGGCTGAAGTACTCGGAATCGGCGCCCGCACGCTCTACCGACGGCTCGATCATTACAAGAAAGATGAAGGGGATTGATCCGCGAGTCAAAGCCCACCAGTGCTTGCGGCCGCTCGGCTTGTCCGCCAGGGACTTGCTGAAGCCTTGGTCGGTCCATCGCTTCCTCATACTCGATGAGGGGTGGGTCGGATCGAGTGCGAGTGCGAGTACGGCCAGCCTCTCCGAGACTCGTGAAAAACGAGCGTTTCGGAGAACCATTGAGGCGTGACGATGGCAAAAACCGGTGCTGGGGTGCTGAGGAAAGCGTCTCAGCGTCTCTTGACGCTATCTTTCGACCATTTCTATAGTTACGGTCTTCCGTCCGCGCGACTTCAGCACCCACCCACAATTTTATGAACAGCGAACGCCGCCACGAACTTCAGCACAATTGGCTGGCTGATCATCTTGCCCGTATCAACGAATGGATCGAGCCCCATTCGAAATTGATCGCAGTCGTCGTCGGTGCATCCGTCATCGGCTTGGTAGCGATGGCGCTGGTGCGAAGTAATGCGTCGGGCCAGTGAAGAGATGCGACGCTGCAATAGGTGCTCGCAGCGGGCGAGGGCGATGCGGAAGTTCACGGCATGGTGGCCCAAGATTACGGAAAAACCACCGCCGGCACTTGGGCGCGGCTGTACCAAGCCGACCAACTGATGGCGCGGGGCTTACGGGTGCTGTACACGGACCGAACCGAAGCCAACGAGTTGTTCGAATCGGCGAAAACCGCTTACCAGCAAGCGATCTCGACCGGTAACGACAAAGTACTGCGGTCCCGTGCCCACTTCGGACTGGCCCGAATTTCCGAGTCCGTCGGCGAGACGGATGTCGCCATTAGCGAATACAAGGCGACGATCGCGGCGGACGAATCCGAGGCGATGGTAACGATCGCCCAGCAACGAATCGATTCACTGAGCCGCCCCGGAACCAAGGATTTCTTGGCCTGGTTCGGTGACCAAGACTTCACACCGAGCGATCCCGCGATGCCACCTTCGCTGCCAAGCGGAACGGCACTGCCCGACTTACCAGACCTAGAGCTTCCGCCCCTGGATCTGCCTGATTTGGGCAGCACCCCGGCGGCGGAAGTCGAAGCACCCGCTTCCGAGATGCCGGCTGAACCCGCGGCCGAGATGCCGGCTGAACCCGCTTCCGAGTCACCGACTGCGGAGACTCCGGCCGCGGATGCACCGGTAGTGGAGACTCCGGCTGTGGATGCACCGGTAGTGGAGACTCCGGCTGTGGTTGAAGAAGAACCGGTCGGAGCCGAGGCACTTGAAGCTCCGAAGCAGTGAGCCGCGAAGCAGAGAGCTCCGCCGATGATTTTGATCCTGATGCGGTTCCCGCGACGGGTGGCGATTCGCTTGGCGCGGACGTTGGTGAGCGGGTCTTACGCGATTTCGTCGTTCCCGAGCAGTGCGACGGCGAACGCATCGACCAGTTTTTGACGCAGACCTGTGACGGGCACAGCCGGATGCGGATTCGGCAATCGGTCCAGCAGGACGGCGCGACGGTGGACGGACGGGTCGTGCGGCCGAGTTTCAAAGTTCGCACGGGCCAACAAATTCGTTTCCTCGTCCCGGCCCTGGTCAACGACGACTGCGTCCCCGAGAACATTCCCCTCGATGTGTTGTTTGAGGACGATGGTCTCGTCGTCGTCAATAAGCCGCCCGGGATGGTCGTGCATCCGGCCCGCGGCAATTGGACGGGCACGCTGACGAGTGCATTGGCGTTCCGCTTCAAGTCACTATCGGACGTCGGTGGCCCGACGCGACCGGGCATCGTGCATCGCTTGGATCGGGATACGAGCGGTGTGATCGTGGTGGCCAAGACGAATGCGATCCACATTCACTTGTCGGAACAATTTCACGACCGTGATGTTGCCAAAGAATACATCGCGATCGCCAACGGGCCGTTGGATCGCGACCGCGACGTGATCGATCTTCCCATCGGTCGTCACCCGTACCAGCGGGACAAGATGGCGATCCGCAAGGGCCACATCACGAGCAAGCCAGCCTCGACGTTTTACGAAGTCATGTCGCGGCACGGGAAGTACACGATTGTGAAGGTGATGCCCAAGACGGGACGCACGCATCAAATTCGTGTCCACCTCAGTCATATCGGAACACCGGTGCTGTGCGATCGTCTTTATGGCGGTCACGCCGAGGTGACTCGCGGGATGCTGTTGGCAAATGCGCGACCGCATGAGCGATCCGGGCTTGCGGACGCTGAGCGGGACGAAGTGATCCTCAATCGTCAAGCGTTGCACGCGCATCGGCTCGCATTCGAACATCCGCACACGGGTAAGACGATGTCGTTCGAGGCACCGCTACCGGCGGATATGCAGCGTGTGATGGATACGATTTCGTAAGCGATCGAGGACGAGTGTCAACGAAAACACCACCGTGTCACTCGCAATTCGAGCAAGACGGTGGTGTGAGGATGCACGGTTGAAACCGTGGCTCGAGATCCGTCGTTTCGAGAACGACTAGGCAGCTCGGCGAACGGCTTTGACGGTCGTTGCACGACCCGTGGCCTTGGCGGCAACCGGCTTAGCAGCGACGGGTTTCTTGGCTGCGGCGGCGGGCTTTTTAGCAACAATCGTCTTCTTCGCGACGACGGGCGTCTTGGTCGCGACGGGTGCCTTGGCAACTGTCTTCTTCGCAACGATCGTCTTCTTGGCAGC
>JBBSJZ010000492.1:0-4750 GCA_038256795.1 Pirellulales bacterium
ATCGCTGTCCCAGCGATCCGACGACGCCATCGGCCGGTCAAGTCGGCTTCATCAACTACGCGGTATGCACGGGCGACGCGTTGTTTGAGCAGCAACACGGCGGAATGGAAGACAACGGTAACTCGAACGGTTCCGCGAATTGGGGCGAGCAAGACAGTGGCAAGTGGGCACGCGGTATGTTCCGAGCTCGTCACTTCCTCGGTTTCCGTGACGTGCTCGATGGACTGTCCAACACCCTGGCAATGGGCGAAATGGTCGTCAACAACGGCACCCGCGAAGTCGTTGGCGATATCTTGACGTTGGACCTCGGCGGTAACGGTGACGATGTCGTCCGGTTGCCACCAAACACTTGGGCCAACAACGGTATGGTCGATCCCGCGCGTCCGTTGTTCTACTCGGACGCCGCCCCCGTCGACACGCGAACGGTCAACCACGGCCGCGGTCGTCGTTGGCCCGATGGACGTCCCCAGTACACGACGTTCACTACCATTCGTCCACCCAATGGTTACAACGTCGCTCGTTGGGAAGGCAACTTCGGCATCTTCAGTGCCGCGAGCCGACACCAAGGCGGTTGCCACGTATTGATGGGTGACGGCGCCGTGAAGTTCATCACGGACTCAATTGAAGCGGGTAACCAAAATCAATTGACGTACAGCCAGTTCAATCCGAAACCCGGCAAGCCAAGTCCTTACGGCCTGTGGGGCAAACTCGGCACCAAGGCATCCAAGGAAACGATCGAAGGCTTTTAACGCGTTCAGCTGACAAGAGTCGATTGGATCAAAACGAAAACGGGCGAGGCTTATTGGCTTCGCCCGTTTTTTCGTTGGACCATGTGTCGTACTACCGCAGCAAGATCAGCCTCATCACGACTTGACGCCAGGCACAGTGCCGATGAAGCTTGAAGCGTAACTCAGAGCTGAACCGAGCCGCGTTGGTTCGAATCACTCTCGGTTCACATCCCTCAAACTTTCGTCGAAGAGACCCTGATGATGACCCGTTATTTCCTGTCCTGCGTCGCCCTCGTTGCCTGTTTCTCATGTCTGCCCGGTTGTGGCGGCGGCACCGGCTCGGAAGCCGAATTCACAGAGTCCGCGGCACAGACCGAAGCAGAAGTGTCCGCCGAAGAGGACTACATGAAGCAAATGCAACAGCAACAAACGGAAACGTACGGCAAATAAGCCCGTCTGAGCTTGACCGCAGCCGCATTGAGTACTTTTGCGGTTCAATTGGGTGAAATATCTTAAATTACCCGCTGTTTTGGCCGATCCCGCCCGGGTGGGCGGAGTTGTCCCCTCATTCAATTGATTGTTTTTACGATCGTAAGCATTGACTTAGATAGTGTCGTTTCTACAGTTAGATCACTTCAAGGCAGCAGACCTCCACTCGGCGGCCGCTTTCTTAGCCTGAAGGTTTAACTTCGTTCTATTTCTCTGGAGTAATGCATGAGAAGTTCGTCCACTCAGCGCAGCGGTTTTACGCTGGTTGAGCTCCTGGTGGTGATTGCCATCATCGGGGTCCTGGTTGGTTTGCTATTGCCTGCGGTACAGGCCGCTCGCGAGGCAGCTCGCCGTATGAGCTGCAGCAATAATTTCAAGCAAATTGGTTTGGCGCTGCACAACTACCACTCCGCTTACGATAAGTTGCCGATGAACCGAGGCGGAACCGCTGATTCAGGAACGGCAATTCCCGATCGCGGGAACCAGTCGAATCAATTCAGCCTTAGCTGGTTGGTCGGAGCGTTGCCGTTCATTGAACAACAAGCGTTGTGGGAGCGTATCAGCAATCCGATGAACGTTAATCGCAGCAACAATGCTAAAGTTCCACCCTATCCAGCGATGGGACCAAATCCATGGACTGAGAATTACCAGCCCTGGGTAACCCAAGTTCCTGGTTACCGCTGCCCGAGTGACCCGAGTCAATCCGGCGCTGCTCAGGTAGCATTCTCGAACTATGCCGCCTGCGGTGGTGATGCGTATTTCGAGCAACACCACGGCGGTGTGAATGATCAAGGCGTTCCGAGCACTGACGGCACTTGGGGCCAGGCAGCAGGTGCTCGTTGGGGTCGCGGTATGTTCCGTAATCGCAGCTTCACCGGTTTCCGCGACGTGCTCGATGGCTTGTCAAACACCATTGCCGCTGGTGAGAACGCTGTGAGTGCGTTGGACCGATCGATTCGTACCACCCCGTATCGCGACAACACCAGCAACATGGCGTTGCCGCCCAATCATTGGGAAAGGTTCATCGACCCGGCTTCGCCACAGACTTGGCTTGCATCCGTGGCCAGCAATGCGACACCCGGTCTCGATGACCCAGCGGCTCACGGCCGTGGTCGTCGCTGGCCCGATGGGCGTCCCCAGTTCTCTCAGTTCCACACGGTTCGTCCGCCGAATAGCTACAGCGTCTTCCGCAACCACGGTGACTTTGGCTACGGCTCGGCATCGAGCTTCCACCAGGGCGGCGTTCACGTCCTGATGGGTGACGGCGCAGTGAAATTCGTCACGGATTCCATTGATGCTGGGAACCAGAGTCAGGTGCCTTACAGCAACAATGATCCGAATTTCGGCGTCAACGGTGCTGGTAAGCAAAGCCCCTACGGTGTCTGGGGTAAACTCGGCACCAAGGCCTCGAAAGAAACGATCGAGGGTTTCTAAGCTGCTAGTGTAGAACACCGGTTCGGTTAAAACCATCAACGGGCGGGGCTCAAAGCCTCGCCCGTTTTTCGTTGTTTTAACTATCGGGATTAGCGAAAACCAAATGGGTAGGTTAAAGAGACACGCGAATTGACCCTCCCCGTGCGAACGACCACACTGGGGGTGATCCTCCTACACTTAATAACTCGTGCGAGAACCTGACCGTGAAGCGACTTACCACGACACTTCTTCTGGCCATCGTTTTCGCGATCACTTGGGCGGCGCATTCTCTCGCGGCAGAACGTCCCAACGTCGTCGTGATCCTGGCTGATGATCAGGGCTGGGGCGATTTGAGTTTGCACGGCAATCCGAATTTGGCGACGCCGAATATCGACTCACTGGCACGAGACGGCGCCCACGTCGAGAACTTCTACGTTTGTTCCGTTTGCTCACCGACGCGAGCCGAATTCCTCACGGGGCGTTACCACACTCGCTCGGGCGTCTACAGCACATCGACGGGTGGCGAGCGATTCAATCTTGATGAGCGAACGATCGCCGACGTCTTTTCCAAGGCTGGCTACAAAACGGCGGCGTACGGGAAATGGCACAGTGGCATGCAAGCGCCTTATCACCCCAACGCGCGCGGCTTCGACGACTTCTACGGCTTTTGCAGTGGTCATTGGGGGAATTACTTTTCGCCTTTGCTTGAGCACAATGGGGCTCTCACTCAAGGCGACGGATTCATCATCGATGACTTGACGACGCACGCGATCGACTTCATCGACGAGGCGGGTGACGAGCCGTTCTTTGTCTACTTACCGCTCAACACGCCGCACTCGCCGATGCAGGTGCCGGATGCGTATTGGGATCGCTTCAAGGACAAGGATCTCGTGCCCGATCCAAATCTCGCGAACGCGAGTGATGATCTCGGCCACGCGCGGGCGGCGCTGGCGATGTGCGAGAACATTGACGACAACGTGGGCCGCTTACTCGAGCACTTGAAGCGACGCGGCATCGCGGACAACACCATTGTGGTGTACTTCAGCGACAACGGTCCCAACGGCGCCCGCTTCAACGGTGGCATGCGCGGTCGCAAGGGATCGACCTACGAAGGCGGCTTACGTTCGCCTTGCGTGATCCGTTATCCCGATCGAGTGCAGCCGGCGACGCGGATCACCGAAGTGGCTGGGGCGATCGATTTGCTGCCGACGCTTGCGGAGCTGGCGAATATCGATCCCGAAATCACCAAGCCGCTCGATGGTCTTTCGCTCGCGAGTTTGCTGACCGAAGCCACTGACCAGGCAAGTGTCTCAGCAGCGATTCGATCGCGTCGGTTGTTCAGTGCTTGGAATGGCCGCGCGACGGTTCGCGACCACCAGTACCGGATGCACTCGTCCGGCGAGCTTTACGATTTACTGAACGATCCCGGCGAATCGACCGACGTGGCAAAGTTGAAGCCCGAAGCTTCAAAGTCGCTGGGTGACTCGCTCAAGCAATGGGTCGAAGAAACGGAAGCGTTCAAGAAGCACCAGGATGATGAGCGGCCTTTTCCGATCGCGCATCCGGGGACTGAGTTCACTCAGTTACCGGCGCGGGACGCAGTTCCGCACGGGTCGATCCGCCGATCCAACCGGCATCCGAATTGCACCTACATGACGAATTGGGTCGACACATCGAGCGAGATCACGTGGGATGTCGAGGTACTTAGCGAAGGCGACTATGAGGTGCAAATGTATTACGCATGTCCGGAAGGCGCGATCGGATCGACCCTCGAATTGACACTGGGTGACGAGAGTCTGCGCCGCGTGATTGATGTAGCGAATGATCCGCCTTTGGTGGGTGGCGCGGATGATCGGGTCGTGCGGGTCGAGGGCTACGTCAAAAACTGGAAACCCCTCACAATCGGAACCTTGCACGTCACCCCCGGCAGAAAAACGCTGCGGTTGCGCGCGATCGAGGTCCGATTGGGCCAGGTCGCCGAGATGCGATTGTTAATGTTTCGACGAGTCGCGAGCTAGGATTCATGGTGGCGCGAGTATGATGGTGTTAGATCCAACGCCGCCCATCCGAAGCCGAACCCCCCGCAATCGACAATGCCTGAATCCAAAGAGGAAATGGAC
>JBBSJZ010000493.1:0-4747 GCA_038256795.1 Pirellulales bacterium
ACTCCGACTCACCGACACACTCGATCGCTTACTTCTCGATCGACTCGGCCCGTCCGATGCGATTGAATCAGCGATCTTGAATTATGAACTCGCGGCGCAAATGCAATTAGCAGTACCGGGGTTGATGGACTTGAACGATGAACCGGATTATGTTCGCCGCATGTATGGGATGGAATCCAAGTACGAGCCGACGCGCATCTACGGCGCCGAGTGCCTGATCGCACGGCGACTCGTGGAGCGGGGCGTGCGATTCATCGAACTCACGTGCCCAGCGGTTAGCGGTGATCGCTGGGACCAGCACGGCAATCTCAAGGAAGGTCACGAAAACAACGCGCGAGCTGTCGACCAAGGCGTCTCGGCACTCCTCAAAGACTTGCGCCAACGCGGTCTGCTCGATGAAACCCTCGTCGTGTGGGCGGGCGAGTTCGGACGGACGCCGTTTGCCCAAGGCGCGAACGGACGCGATCACAATCCGTTTGGTTTCACCATTTGGATGGCCGGTGGTGGTGTCCGTCGCGGGACCATCTTCGGTGCCACCGACGAGTTCGGATACCGCGCGATTGAGAACCGCGTCGAAATTCATGATCTCCACGCAACCATGCTTCATCAACTCGGCGTCGACCACACCCAAAGCACCTATCGCTTTGGCGGCCGTGACATGCGACTCACCGATGTCAAAGGCCACGTCATCCACGAAATTCTTTCCTAAGCCCCTCAGTTCGGTTCGCGAATCCACAACCGGGTCCGCTCGGACGCGGCCGAGGGAAGTGTTGGAATGGTTGCCTTCGCCGTTGCAGCCTCGCTTGCCGGGGACGAATCGTGCGTGAACGCAGCGGTGCGACCAGCGGTGGTTCGCGGTGCGGGCAAGATCGACTCGGTGGCCAGCTCGTGGGGCGTTGCGTCAACCGGATCCATTGATGGCGATGGCGATGGCGATGGCGATGGCGATGGCGATGGCGATGGCGAAGCGGCGACTTGCGCCGGAGCGGCGGGTGCACCGACGAGCGGCCCGTAAGTCGGACGGGACATTGAATACGCCAGGTCATCTCGCATCACGCTCGCCCGATCGTCAGCGTGCTGGTTCGACGACCGAGCCGAGTGACTATCGACGCTCGCGCTGAATCGCTCGGTGACGACGCTCGGTCGCGGCAATGGTGCTGGATTGTCGCTGTACGAGTCGGGCATCTGGATGAATCGCTCACCGTGCATCGGCTCGGTCACGGAGGGCGGCTGCCAGGGTCGGCTGCCAATCACCGTCGCCGCTACGTTGCGGGGCGAGTCGAAGTTGACTTCGACCGACGACGTATCCAACGGCGTCACGCTCGGACCGGTGGCGCGAACGGAAGCGTCACGCGGGCCTTGGTCCATCGAGGTGCGGCGAAACGGCAGTGCGGCGAGCGTGCCGCCTGAGACGATTAAAACGCCCAGCGTAAGATTGCGCAAAGCAAGACTCGGAGTCTGGATGGAAACGAACCGGCATCATCCGTGAAACTTCAACCATTGCTTCTTGCAAGAGTCAGTTATCGGCCTTTCCGCACGCCGACTTGAGCTCCAGCTCAAAAGATTCTCAGGGCGAGTGCCCCCCCGAAGGCTGCCCACGCAGAAATCAGGGGCCGAATGGATGCTCAGCCGCAGTCCCTGCCGTCCCGGATTCCCCTCGCCTGTCTGGTCCGCCCCGTCCTTGTTACATTTCAAACCAGCGAAAAGTTGGCGACCGTGCCTCCGGCAGAGTCGATCGACATCACGCTTGCAACACCCCGATCCCCCACACCTGCGCGAGACCCATGGAAGCCGGAATTGTTGGCTTGCCCAATGTTGGTAAAAGCACCCTGTTCAACGCTCTGACGTGCTCTAAATCCGCCCAAAGTGCGAATTACCCGTTTTGCACGATTGAACCGAACGAAGGGATTGTGAGTGTCCCCGACGAGCGGCTCGAGCGGATCACGAAGTACATCGTGCCCCAAAAAATCATCCCGTCGGCGCTCAAGCTGGTGGATATCGCCGGCATCGTCAAAGGTGCGAGCGAGGGCGAGGGGCTTGGTAACAAATTTCTCAGCCACATTCGTCAAGTCGACGCGATCGTCCAAGTCGTACGTTGTTTCGAAGACCCCGACGTGATCCACGTTGCCGGAAACGTTGATCCACTCGCGGACATCGACACCATCGAGACCGAGTTGATGCTCGCGGATATGCAAACGCTCGAAAATGCGCTGGGCAAAGCAGAGCGGACGGCGCGCTCCGGCGACAAGGAAGCAAAGCTTCGGGTCGCAGCGATTGAGAAGTGCAACGCGCACCTGAACAATGGCCAACCGCTGCGGACGCTCAAGCTAGTCGACTCGGAAGCCGCTTCGATAAGCAGCTACGGATTGATGACGGCCAAGCCTGTGTTGTACGTCGCCAATGTCGACGAGAACGACTTGGCCGGTGAACACGAGTTGGTCACTAAGGTGCGGCAGTACGCCGCCGCCGCGGGCGCCGACGTCGTTTGCGTTTGTGCCAAACTCGAATCGGAACTCGCGGAACTCGAGGGCGATGATCGTGCCGAGATGCTCAGCGAAGTCGGGTTGACTGAACCCGCGCTCAACCACATTGCCCGCGCCACCTATCGCACGCTGGGTTTGCAGAGCTACTTCACGGCGGGCGAGAAGGAAGTTCGTGCCTGGCCTGTGCCCGTCGGTGCGACCGCGCCCCAAGCGGCCGGGGTGATCCACAGTGACTTTGAGAAGGGATTCATTCGCGTCGAGATCTACTCGCTCGCTGATCTCGAACACCATCGCAACGAAAAAGACATTCGCCAGGCCGGTAAGCTACGAGTGGAAGGCAAAGCCTACGTCATGCAGGACGGCGATATTTGCCACTTCCTGTTCAATTAGTCCATCCGCATCTTTAACCGTAAAACTTGATCCATGAATCGTGCGTTCGCATTCTTGCCGTTTGTATTTTTGACTGTGGTTTGTTGGGGCAACTACGGTCCGCTCATGCACCACGGAAAGGTGTCGATGGGTGACGCGCTGCGTCCTTTCGTCGGCGTCGGCTTCGCTTACTTCGCGATCGCCGTCCTCGTGCCGCTGGCGCTGCTGATGACCAAGGGCGAGAAAGGCGCTTGGTCACGAGGCGGCACGATTTGGTCGCTCATCGCCGGGGCCGTTGGCGCCTTCGGAGCTCTCGGCGTCATCGTCGCCTTCAACTTCAATGCTTCACCGGTGTACGTGATGCCGCTCGTGTTCGGCGGTGCGCCGGTCGTGAACACGATCGTCACCATGGGAATGTCGGGGACGTTCAAAGAGATCAACAAGATTTTCTTGATCGGGGTGCTGCTCGCCGCCGTCGGCGCCGCCGGCGTGCTGTACTTCAAACCGGGACCTCCGGCGACTTCCCCCACGGCTGTGGCGGTCGCCGCGGTCGATGTTTCCGGAGCCAGTGCTACAACGACCAATATCGCCGCACCCGCACCCGTCAAAAACTATCCTGCAATCTATGCAGCGGTGATCGTCGCCGTGCTGAGCTGGGGTGCTTACGGTCCGGTGCTGCACAAGGGCCAAATGCTGATGAGTGGCAGCCGCTTGCGTCCGTTTCTCTGCGTCGGTCTGGCGTATTTCTTCATCGCCGTCGCCATTCCGCTTGTCATTCTGGCGATGGTGAAAACGGCGGGCGAGTGGAATCAAACCGGTATCCTGTGGAGTCTCGCGGGCGGTGCCGCAGGAGCGATCGGCGCCCTGGGGATTATTTACGCGTTCAATTTTGGTGGCAAACCCGTGTTCGTGATGCCACTCGTGTTCGGATTCGCGCCCGTCATGAACACGATCACGTCACTGACGGAAACGCAGGCTTGGTCGCGTGTCGGCGGGATGTTTTGGTTATCACTGCTCGTCGTCATCGCCGGCGCCGTATTGGTGCTCGTATTCGCACCCAAGCCAGGTCACAAGCCGGTTGGTCCCGCAGTAACGGTGAATTGATTCGATGCAAGACGCTGCGACGCAAGCCCGTTTGATTGATGCGCAAGTGGCTCACCTGTGGATGGTGCGAACCTTCCTCAAGCATGCGGACGAGGCCGAGGACGACGAGGAACTACGCGACGTCGTTCGTGATCTCTACGATTTTATCCTCGCGCTGGGCCCGCTCAGTGACGGGGAAGACCCAGCGGTGTACATGAAAGCCGCGAAGAAGAAGCTCTCCAAACTCATGAAGTTGTGCACGCTCTACGAAGAGATTCAGCCCGAAGTCAGCGGTCACACGAATTTCGTGATGGCCGCAAAGAGCTTGAGATTGTCAACCGATGCGATCGCGGAAATCGTACGCCGCTAAATCGTTCGGCGCTGCTGCTGAATCACGGGAAATCGCATCCTATTGCAGGGGTGTGAAGGCTGCGGTCGGCATGATCTTGGACGAACCTGCGGTTGGGTCCAGCGACGGTCGTGCGGCCATCGGGATGTCCAAGGAGGGCGTCGACTTGTTGCGGGCGATCAGCGTGTCGAGTGTATGATCGACATTGATGCTCGGTCGAGTTCGCGAGCTATTGCGGGCGATCGTTGTCGTCGTCAAACCGGTCGACGGCAGCGTATTAGCGCTCGACGCTTCCTTCCACGCCAGGTACTGCGGCGACAACGAGGCCTCGTACCCGGCGAGTTGTTCTTCTGACTTGCTGCCGGGCAACACGACGACGGCCGCGATGCCCTGCACGGGCTGCGCCTTCTCGGCCTTGGGTTGGAATGATGCGACGAGCGAAACGCGTTCTTGGGCGCCACCG
>JBBSJZ010000494.1:0-4741 GCA_038256795.1 Pirellulales bacterium
ACGACAGCTCCTCGTGCAGGGAGTGTGCCCACTGCAACGCATTGAGCGCTTCGTATCGCCATGCGAACTGGATGGTCGTGGCCTCGCTCGGATGGGGATCATTGACGAACGCCGTCTCCGCGGGACTCATCGCTTCAAACGCGAGCGGTGATTTTGATTTTAGTTGGTTCGCCGGAATCGGTTTTTGCATCGCAATGGACTCGGCGCGAACCGCAACGATGAACAGGGACTGGATCCGCCAGGCCACATCATCAGCCGAACGAAGCTCAACTTCGTTCTCACCGACCACGGGCGGCAAACCGGAGAGCGTCGGGATACCTCGCTCGTTGAGAAGCTCATCGCTGCGTAGCGAACGACGGCGAGCATCCTCGGGATACGGCATCGTGGCATGTTCGTCGGCAAAACCGTTCTCAGGATCGACGAGAGTACCGCCACTAGGATCGCGAACACTACCGTCGGGCAAGAAGAAAATCGAATTGGATTCCCAGCCCCATTCGCTCATCGCGTCAAGTTGGCGGTCGTCGATTTCAAAGCTGATGTGATGACGCACGCGATCGATGTGCCGCATCGCCGCGTACAACGTCGCTGACATCTCGCGATTGCCTTGATCGCAAACGAATCCCATAAATCCGTCGAGATGTGAACGCAATTCGGGATCACTCAAATCTCGCTGGGCCAGGAGCACGTGTTCAAAATCGAGCGCCGGTCGTTCGCGTAACGTGCTATACGCATTAACGATAATCGTCACGGATGGATTCCATGTTAGTAGAGTTGGGCTGCGCGGTCCGACGCCAGGACGGTCGGCCATCTTGGAAATGGGTCAACGACGCCACGAACCTGGCGGGTCTGTTTTTATACCGGCCCCAGACGACAAAGGTAGCGAGCAACATCAACGTCGCGGTGACTCCGATCAATCCGGCTTCAGGTCCGAACTCGCCGCCCGTCCAAGTCGTGTTGCCGCCTTGGGTGATCTCGACCCATGAATGGTCCGTCGTGTTACCGCTCACGGGAAACCCAAGAATGGGGCCTTGGAAGAGATTCCACGAGATGTGCAACCCGATCGGCGCCGCGAGGCTGCCCGTGGCAATCCGTGCGGTTGCCAGCATGATTCCCGCGAGCGTGACGCCCAAATTGCTGATGGCACTTGAGTTGGGATTCATCGCGTGCAACAGGCCAAAAAACAATGACGAGACCAGCGATGCGAAGACGACGCTCGGCACACCGCCCAACCGCCGGAAGCCTTCGCTTAAGTTCTTGAGGTGATAACCACGCGACAACATCTCTTCGGAAACGCCGACGAGAACCATCACCACGAGCCAACCCGCTTGGCTCGTGGCAAGGTCGCTTAACGTCAAAGCCGGTGATGGACCGACTCGATCAATGACAATCCAGCCGGCCGCGAGTTCGATGGCAAAAATGACGAGCATCGCAATCGCACCGAGTGCAAAGCCGCCTACGAGTTCACGCGCCCAGTGATGATCGATACCGAGTCCGCTCAATCGACGTCGATCGAGTAGCCAACTCGCAAAGAACACGCTCGCCAGCAGCACCACCGATTGCACCCCGCTGGATAAGAAAAGAAAGAGCGAGCCATCGGCCGATATGCCCGCAAAGTACGTGGCGACACCGAGAAAAATGTAGCCCAAGATGAGCGTGAATCCGGTCGCAACGAGATGAACCAGCAGTCGCCATCCCGCTCGCAACCGGTGTTGGCGAACGTTGTAGAACGCTTGGAGCAGAGATTGAAGCATGAGAATCGAATCGGGTATTGATAAGCAGCATGCGGCGTTGCGGGTTCCATCCGGCACTGACGCACACCCCCGTTAATGACGGGGGCGATGTTCAGCGGCGGTTCTTCCGGTCCACGGACGCCGGGTTTCGAGACGGCGAACTAGAGAATCGCCAGTGGATCGCGGCGGGTTTCGAGAGTTCCGCGAGTCACTCCCACACGATTCACCGCCCGTAATTGACTCAGCAGCTCGTCGGGCGACAAATCGCCAGCGAGCAACGATCGGTAGGCGGCAACGGTCGCACCGGCTTCCTCAGCGGACTCGGTCAATAGCTCGATCCGAAAGTGACCAACGCCGGCCGATTGCAACTCGCTCACCACTTCGGAAGCACTTTGCGGTGTCGCGTTGTAAAGCGTGTTCCGGCACGCGATGTCGGCTTGCAACGGATGCTCCGCACCGACTCGATCCCGCAACTGGACCACGTGCGTATCGCAGGGGCGACCGCAATTCGTCTTGTTCGTCCCCGGTGATAGCACTGCGCAGAAGACACAGTGCTCCATGTGGAACATTGGCATCCGCTGATGAATGACCACTTCGAGCCACTCACTCGGCATCATGCGGACCAAGTCCAGGAGTTGGTCACGATTGAGATCGTACGAAGCGGTCACACGCTGAGCGCCGAGCGAACGCACCCACTCGGCGCTGCGATGATTCGCAACGTTGAGCGAGAAGTCAGCAATGGTCGTCACACCAAGCTCGTGGAAGTACTCGATTGACGCTAAGTTCCGAGCGAGCACCGCGTCCGGTTCGGTTTTCGCCAGGAATTTCAGCAAGCCCATCTCACCTGGCTTTTGCATGCGGATCGTCGCCAGTGCAATCGGCTTATTGGCCTTGCGCGCGATCGCGACCGCATCGCGATATTGGCGAACATCTTGGAAGTCCGCGTAAACCATTTCGATCGATTCGTCCTGAGTCACCACCGCTTGGAGTTGTTCCAAGGTTCGGCACAACACGGTTAGTCGGTGCGAAAGCACGGGTTCAGCGAGTGATGACGTTTGCGGTTCATGGATCGGCTCGAGCATCGCATCGCCGGCACCACGGTGGATGACTCTCGCGACGGGCTCTTCAAGTTGGGCCACCAATTGCTCGACCAAGTCACGGCGGAGACTATTGAGCATGCCGGCGGGCGTCATCGGACCGCCTTCGATGACGCACTCGAGTTCGCCCAGCTCGAGCGGAGTTCCGCCCATCCGTCCGAGCTTATCCCGTAGCAGCGTTTCATCGGCCGGATGCTTATTCGCGACTGGAAGTGGCTCGTCGCCGCAAACACTCGCGGTGATTCCCGAAACGAGTTTCGCGGAAATTCGCAGCGGTTGTCCGGCGATCGCGGTCACGTGCAAATCCACACGCTGCCGTCGCCGCGGATCCTCGTGCGAGTAGCTCTGGCGAAGCCGCCGGTTGAGCTGGGGGTCATCGTTCTTGAACACCACGGAGGATTCATTGAAGACGGAGAAGTTGATCTCACCGGCACCAAATCCGATCCAAACGGTTTCGCCTTCGGGGGCGTGTTTCAATGACTCGTACGTGGTTCGGATCGTGTACACACGTCCGCCTTCGGCTTGATTTTGACCGGAGGTGTGGATCGCTAATCCGTCGCCGAGCGCTAGCGGCGCGGCCAGTTTGACTTGGATTTGAGCCGGCCGAATATCGACGACTTCACCCAATTCGATGCCGAGCTTGCCGCTGAACCGTCCCGGCACCAGTCGCTTGTGATCGTTGCCTTCGAGCCAACCGGGCGACAGCCCACGCGAGAACGACAACTCCATTTCGCGATGTTGCTCACGAGTCACACCGCTATCGCGCGTTCGCATTGCGTTGTCGATTGCTTGGCGATATTGCGAAGTGATGTTGGCGACATACTCGGGCGTCTTCAATCGACCTTCGATTTTGACGCTCGCGACGCCCGCGTCGATGAGCGCCGGGATCGCCGCGTATCCCGCCAGATCCTGGGGCGAAAGCAAGTACTTGATGTCGGCGAGATCTTGATCGACGCCGTCGCAAACCAGCTCGTAGGGCAATCGGCACGCTTGAGCGCACTGGCCGCGGTTGGCGCTTCGTCCGCCGAGCGACTCGGATGTCAAACACTGTCCCGAATACGCGACGCAGAGTGCGCCGTGAATGAAGACTCCCAGCGGCATCGACGTGTGCTTGGCGATACGCGCCACCTCGCCGACGGACAGTTCGCGAGCGAGCACGACTCGCGATAAGCCCAATCGACTCGCCACCGCAATCGTCTCGGCACTCGTCAAGCTCATTTGCGTCGACGCGTGGACCTCGAGTTCGGGACAGATTTCTCGCACCAGTCGCGCGACACCGAAATCCTGAACGAGCACCGCATCGATGCCGGCCTCGGCGACGCGGCAAATCACATCAACGAGCCGCGGCAATTCGGACGGAAACACGAGCGTATTCATCGTCGCGTACCCACGGACTCCCCGTTCGCGGAGCAAACGTGTAAGATCCGGCAAATCCGCAAGCGTAAAGTTCTGGGCACGAAAGCGGGCATTGAAGCCACAATCAAGCCCGAAGTAGATCGCGTCGGCACCATTTTCGATCGCGGCAACGGCACAATCGTGGTTCCCCGCTGGCGCGAGCAACTCGGGGGCCCGTAAATTGGGACGCGGTGGGGTGGTTCCCGACGATGCGAGTGGTGAGATCGCTTCATCCGGTATGAACGGATCAGCGGTAAGCGAATCGAAATCGGATGCAACGTCGGCTGGGGATGGATTTTGGGTCATGCCGACTAGTATGACAGTCGCACGGCGACTTGGGAAATGGAAAAGTGGGCCGTTGACTTGAGGAAATAAGCAGGCGTGAACGACTTAATCCAGCTCAGCGACCACGAGTTCGCGACGATCCAGAAAACCGTCTATGGAGCGGCCGGGATCGCGATCGCCGACAGTAAACGGCGTTTACTCAGCGGTCGCGTGCGACAACGACTCAAAGCGCTG
>JBBSJZ010000495.1:0-4741 GCA_038256795.1 Pirellulales bacterium
CGAAGTTGGCTGTCGAGACCGGAATTTGGTTGCCGAGCACGCCGCTAACTCGCAGCGCACCGCGTTCCGAAGCACTGAGCGAGCCGAGCGGATCGGCGTCGGCATTCGCGAAGCCGGCGGTCACGGCACCGTCACCCAGATTGAACGATTGCGCACCGTTATTGAGATCCAAACCATCGACGGTCAATCGTTCACCAAACTCGGAAGCCAAGGGTGAGTTGTTCGGTGCCGCGGGGACTTCAATGGCGTTGGTCGCATAGCGAATATCGGCGAGTCGCACGGTCGTGCCCGCGACTTCATCCGTCTCTCGAAGTCGGATGGACAATTGGTACTGGCCCGACGAGCGGCCGGCCATGACGGATGACGCGTTTGTCAAATCGGAAGCGGGGTCCGTCGGCTTGAGATTGCTGCTGCGAACCCGGACGAAGTAATCGTTTACCGTCGCGCTATTGCCCGGCAAGATGACCCGCATACCCGCGTCAAGCTTGTTCGGATTTTCGACGGATTTGGCGCCGTCCTTGCGCAGCGATAGCACGCGCCCCGGCGCAATGTTGTTGACCAGCAAGCTCGGGTCATTCGATTCAGCATTCGAGTTATTGCTGAGCGCAAGGATATTGCCGTTACGATCGATCAATTCGACAACGGTATCAAGTCCGAAGTCCGTGTCATCGATATCGAAGAAGACTTCCGTGCCACCGTTGGCACCGAAGCCGTAAACGTCGATGTCACCATTCTGGCTGAGCGTGCCGCGAACGTTGAATCCGAGTCGCACATTCTCATCGGCACTGACTTCGTTCCTCGCGAGGATCCCCAAGTTTTGGGCGGTGGTCGGGATCGCATTGACACCCGAGGCGGTACCGATCGCGCGCTCGGCCTCGACGACGAACTTAACGTTACGATCATTCGCGCCGGGCTGGATGACGATCCCACGCCAATCGCCGGCGACGGGAGTGCGGACCGCGTTGTCCGTATTGTTTTGCGGCAATCCGGTCGGCGTGAATCCGGCACCCACGGTGTCATCGGACAAACTCGTCAAAACGACGGGGAATCCGGGTTGGCCGAGCACTTGGATCGTGCCACCGATACTATCTTCGACGTCGGTGCGATAGCGATCGGCGGCGAGCGTGCCGCCACTTTGCATCTTCACGACGAGACTTTGATTCGCATCGCTCTTGAGTCGTAGCGAGCTGCGATAATGATGATTCCACGCATACACACTGCCCTCGACAACGTGCACGATGTCGGTGTCATCCCAAACGCTTTCGGTGGTGAGCGATTCATTGCGAACGAGCAAACCGTTGATACCGTTGCGGTCCAAACGGTTCGCTTCGATGAGCGGACCCTGGTTGTCCGCGTCACCGAGGAAGCGATCGATCACACCCGTCGATCGACCGCCGTCGCGGACCGATAGATAATTCAGTGCATCGGGATTGACACTGATCGCCGCGCCGCCGTTATTGACGATGATGTTGTCGACGATCACGGGCTGGGCACCGCGAACGAAGATCGTCGCGGGTCCGTTGAAGCCGATACCATCGCGGATGGAGTAATCGGTGACGTTGTTGAGTGTGCCGCTGGCGTTGTCGGAGATCGTAGAATGGGCGACCCGCACATCGGCTTGCAAAATCTCGATCGGATTGAAGTACTCGAATCCACCGCCCGCGCTACTCTCACCGCCGCCGAAGGTAATGATGGCGTTATCGATCGAACCGGTTGAGCCTTGACGGAACACCAATCCCGACCAATTGCCCGGTTTGGGTCCGCTCGGATCGGCGAGATCATGGAAACCGTCATTATTGGTATCGAATGTTCCGCCGGCACCGAAGCGATCGTCGCGTCGGCTGGTGAACACGACCGGGTTCCCATCGGTCCCTTCCGCATAGAAGTCGGCACCAAAGGTCGCTTCGATGCGGGCGGTATCGAGCTTGAGCACGAGGCCCGGATCGACGCTCAGCCGCGCATTGAGTCGCGGCAATAGCTTTTCGTCGGTCGCCGTCGCGAGTGATGAAGTCGAGAGCAGACCGCCGCGCGTCGTTCCGTTATCGCGGTACGTTGGCGTGGCGCGGTCCAGCTGGGCCACGAACTCATAATCACCCGAGGCCGTTAATCGATACAGACGCCGAGCGGCAAACTCCGTCGTCGCGGCGGGCAAGTTCGTTAGCGAGACTGCGCCAGTCGCACCCAAAGTGAAGTTCCGCGTCGGTAGGCTGGCGAGCGATTCGCGTCCATCCGCAGTGACAAAGGTCACGCGGTAATCGACGACGCGGCCCGGCGCGAGCGGTGTCGAGGATGCGGGCGCCGCGACCGCCGAGCCCAACGTCACGTTGAGCACGTCGGGGCGTTGCTCGAGCAATTCGGGACCGCCGGGGTTGCCCTGCAACACCAACACTTCGCTGAACGCGTGAGTGATGTCGCGATCGTCAAAGCGAGCGCTCGTGGTCAACGCTTTGCGGACTCCGAGCGCGAGCGTATCGACGCGGACGAACAATCCGTTGACCGAGTTTCGCTCGAGCAGGTTGCCACGGATGAGTGGACCGACGCGATCGTAATCGCTCGTGAACGTCGTTCCGTAGCGATCGAGCGACGCCTGTTGAAACTGGGGCGCGTTGAAGTTCGTTTCTTCAAACGAATCCGGGTCCGCGCTGACGGCCGCTTGGCGGCTATCACTGATGTGGTTGTAAATCAACGTCGGCCGCCGCTCCGTCATCTGCAGCGGGGCAACGGACGGATCGGTGAGCGTGACGCTACCGCCGCCGTAGCGGATATCGGCGTGTGAAACATAGTCGAGGAAAATGCCCTCGGTTTCCCAAACGAGGCGACCCTCGGAGTAGTCCACGTCGTTGCGGAAATCGATGCCCGCCCAATCGCCTGGGGCCGGCGTAGTCGTGAGTAGGTTGGAATCGAGCCCCAACAGCGATCCATCCCGCCTCTCTTCGTTGTAGCTCGTGATTTGCACCGAGCCGCGGGTGAGCGGTTGGTTGAGGGTCGGCGAACCGACGCGGCGGTCGACGATGAGCGGTTCGCCGAGGATTTGCAACGTCGCGAGCGATCGGTCCTGGTCGATCGAGGCACTGCCGACATTGATTTTGGCGTTCCGCAACTTGAGGATTGCACCGGCGTCAATCATCACCGTGACGCCCTTGGGCACGTCAAACGTTTGACCATCCTTGAGCGGCAAATTACCGCTTCCGCCCGTGCCGATTTCGTACGGCACGTTGTCGTTGGTGGTGCGGAGCAGGTTGTCGTTTCCATCGTCGGCGAGCAAGCGAATGATGTCTTGCTTGGCGGCGCCGGGGCGGTTGTTGGCCGCGTAAGCCTGGGACTGGGCGATCGCGTACTGGATCGATCGGTACGGAGTCGTCACCGTCCCGCTACCCACGGCGTCAACACCCTCGCCCGCGTGGACGAACAAGGTCCGCACGTCACCTGGGACGGCGACGTCCTTGGTCTTTGCGGTGCGGAACCAAAAATTAAAGTCACCGCCCTGGAGGCCATCCGAATCGCCGTCCAGACGTGAACCATTGGTGTCGACAATCGTGCCAACGGTGCTGCTCTCGAACGAGACTCGCATGTCGTAACGGCCTTGGGATCGACCACCACCACCGCTTCCCGCGATGTCAGGGTTGTAGTCATCGTTACCATTGGCCGTCACACCGATCACGTAGGTCGCTGCGCTACCATCCGCGTTACGATCGACATCGACGCCGAGGAACGAATCGTTGCCGTAGAAGTCATTGTTGCGGGCGACGATGTCATACTTGCCGGAAACCGGATTCAATTTCCAAAGTTTCAAATCGGTATCGAGGCCGCTCGAATCGAGCATCCGCTGGGCATACGTTTCGACGGAGATGCGTCCGCGCTCGCTGACTTTAAAACTGTAAAGATCCGCGTCGCTAATCTCAGGTCGGTGCAGCGCCTGGGCGGGAACGATATCGCTCGTGGAGAGAAAATCCGGCTCAATGCTGAAAGGACCGTTCACACCAAATAAGGCGGCGTTGTAGAGCGCCGGATTCGACCCGCTGGCGACGCCCGGGACCTGTTCAAAGGTGGGCCCGAGGCCGAGCAGATTACCGATACCACGCAGCGCCTCGGTGAACCAACTCGGACGGTTATCGGGGCTGAGTCCGTAACCGTCGAACCAATTTTCAGCGGCGTCGAGCACCAACACGCCTTGGCTCGGATCGGCATCGTTGACGCGGTACTCTTGGAACGGTAGCCCGGGGCCCGTCGATGCCGTCTCGACAAGTGCTCGCAAGTCACCGGTGACGATCTGCAAGCCACGATCTTCACTCTCGATGAACTGGACGCCGAGGTAGCGTGAGTACAGATCAAAGATTTCGCGAGCGCGCTGCCGCTGGGCGGGCGTGACCGCATTTTCAAGCTCTAAATCGCTGGCATCGAGACCGTAGAGTGTCGAAAAATTGTAGTAGAAAACATCCACGCCATCATTCGTATCGGCGCGGCCGACGACTTGCGCGTCACGTCGATCGTCGCGGACACCGGGCGCGTTGATCCCCGGATAGGCGATCGTATTGCCGGCGGTGGGTGAGATGCGGCCGGAGACGACGATGCTCGAATCGTTACCGCCACCAAATCCAGAACCTGGAATCGATAGTGGCTGGGCCGCCGTGAAGGTTGCAGGGACGTCCGCAGCAAGATCGCCGTTAAAGGGCAGCAGCGTGACAGGCAAACTTTGCGATGAACCGACGCGCAGCCGCAGGGTTGCGGAACCGCCCGTCGC
>JBBSJZ010000496.1:0-4739 GCA_038256795.1 Pirellulales bacterium
CGCCCGCCGCGCGGGGTCGGTGCGTGACACCGACCTCGACGACGCTACGGTTTTGCAGTCTCGCCTTCGTGAGCACTTCGCTATTAACGAAGAAACCCGATGTGTGAATGGTGATATCTTGTATGACGCTGCGTTTAAAGACTTTCATCGCGCAATCGACGTCGCGGACACGGGTGCCCAACAACGTTTGAACGATCACGTTATAAACTCGCGAATACACCTTGCGGATCCAGGGGTCCTGGCGATCGATGCGATAGCCACACACGATGTCATAGTCGCGGGACAAAAAAATCAGCCGGTCGAGTTCATTCAAATCGAATTGGCAATCCGAATCGGTGAACGACACCAAATCCATGCGCGCCTCGCGAAACCCTCGCGCCAGTGCAGCACCGTAGCCCATATTCTGGGGTTGACGCAATAAACGCACGGATTTTCGTGTCCGTGAAACTCGCTCAACAATGGCGGCGGTGTTGTCGGTGCAACCATCGTCGACGACGAGGATCTCATAGTCACTCACCAGATTCGAGAGTGCCTCATCAGCCTCGCGAAGGGATTGCTCGATCGCATCCTCTTCGTTCCACGCCGGCAACACCAGCGTCAAGCTCGGTGCGTGATTCGATCGGTGGTTCGACGAAGTTCCCGGAGCGTCCATGCGAGTCTTTTCTTGAGAGCAAAATTGCCATTTTCCTTCATGGCAAGAAACTCTTAGCAAATCCCTCGCTTTCGACGCAACGGGATTACTAGATTTGAGCGTCGGTGGTGGGGCCGATATCGATGCCTTCTTTCGGTGAAACTTTAAGTTTCGCACGGGGGATTTCGTTCACGGTCCCCGGAACGAGCCAGGGACCAGTACCATTTTCGCGGATCAATCGCGTCAGTTCCTCGTTGTCGATGGACTCGACTTCCAGCAACCGCTGGGTGATGGCTTCGAGTACTTCGCGGCGCTGTTCGAGGATGCTGCGGGTTTGCGACAGAGCATCTTCGACGATGCGTGAAACTTCCTTATCGATGAGCTTGGCCATCTCCTCGCTGTGCATCATTTGGTACCCTTCACCGCCACCACCGGTGAGGAAAGGCGAGCGTGTGCTGCGACGCAGATTGATCCGGCCCAGTCGACTCATCCCGTAATCCATGACCATGCCACGAGCGATTTCGGTGCATCGTTCCAGGTCATTTTGAGCGCCGGTGCTGATGTCTTGGAAGATCATTTCCTCCGTCAACGTACCCGCGAGCAGGACTCGCATTTGACTTTCGAGTTCGCTCTTGGTCATCAGGTACCGCTCGGACGTCGGTCGTTGCATGGTGTAGCCGAGCGCCGCAAGCCCGCGTGGGATGATGCTGACTTTGTGAACGGGATCGGTGTTCGGCAGCGCGGCGGCGACGAGTGCGTGACCGGCTTCGTGGTAAGCGACGCGGATTTTTTCCTGGTCGTTCATCACGCGATTTTTCTTTTCGAGACCTGCGGTGACGCGTTCGACGGCTTCATTGAACTCCTCGATACCGACCGCAGCCTTCTCGCCACGCGCGGCGAGCAACGCCGCCTCATTGACGAGATTCGACAGATCGGCACCGACAAAGCCGCTCGTGATCGATGCGACTTCCTTCAAGTTGATCGTTTCATCGAGTTTCACGTTCTTGACGTGGACCTTCAGGATTTCTTCACGACCAGCGACATCGGGACGGTCCACCAGCACATGACGATCGAAACGTCCCGGACGCAGCAGCGCCGAATCGAGCGTCTCGGGGCGGTTGGTCGCCGCGACGACGATCACGCCCGAGTTGGAATCGAAGCCGTCCATCTCGACGAGCAATGCATTGAGTGTTTGCTCACGCTCGTCATGACCGCCCACGGCATTACCGCTACGACTCTTGCCGAGTGCATCGAGCTCATCGATGAAAATGATGCAGGGGGCACGATTGACGGCTTGTTGGAACATGTCGCGGACGCGAGCGGCGCCGACACCAACGAACATCTCGACGAAGTCGCTTCCCGACAGACTGAAGAACGGTACACCGGCTTCGCCCGCGATCGCCTTGGCGAGCAACGTCTTACCGGTTCCTGGAGGCCCGACGAGCAGCACACCCTTGGGGATGCGTCCGCCCAGACGCTGGTACTTTTCGCTGTTGCGTAAAAAGTCGACCACTTCCCGAACTTCCTCGACGGCTTCGTCGATGCCCGCGACCTCGTCAAACGTGATCGGCAACTCTTCTTGACCGTAGAGTTTGCCACGACTGCGCGAGAACGACATGGGCGAGCCGACGCCACCGATGCGGCGGAGCATCATCATACCGAGCACCACGAGCACACCGATCATGAGCAACTCGGGCCAATGGTTCTCCAAGAACCGGCTGGGGCGGGCGTTGTCCCACACGACGCCCGATTTTTCGAGCAATTCGTTGAGTTGGCTATCTTCCGCGAGATTACCGAAGCTGCGGATCGTCTTGAAGGGGACTCGTGTGGCGGCTTTGACCGGTTCGCCGCCGCGTCCCAGCGAGCGATAGTTGACCGTGCCCGTGATCGAATCGTCGGCGACGAGGATGTCGCGAGGTTGGCTGTACTCGATGATCACATCGGGATCCGTGGTCGACGATACTCGCACACGGGTGTCGATGTCGTCGTTCGCGGGTTTCGCTTCCGATGTCGCGCCGCTCGCCTGCGTCAACGATCCCACGTCGGTGGGCTGGGGCGGTATTGAAGCGTCATGAACGGCTTCGCTTCCGTCTCCAGGGTCTGAGGTCGTGGTGATACGACTGCCGCGAGCGCGGGCATCGGCTTCGGCCTGGAGCAGCGACATCAAATCGGGATAGCGAAGTCGACGGTCCGCGGTTCCGAACAGGAACGCACTGAGCAGCACCGCAGCGGTGATCGCGGCGAGGACCAGCCACACGTTGCCGTTACGATTTTCAGTGGGGTTGCCGCCCTTGCGATCTTTTTTACTGCTCATGCTACTTTTGCGTGACCGTGTTCAGGTGCCGTAGAAAGCTTATAGTGTTGTCCAGGCATTCTTGGATCACCGCGCCGGATCGGCAAGTTGGTGGCGAGAGTTTGCCATCGTGTTCGGATTGTAACGAGCTTAGCGAAAAACGTGACTGGAACTCGATTGACCGACTCTGCGGCCGCCGCCAATCGCCAAAGCACGAAAAATGTCGCTGTGCTCGGCGCGACTGGCAGCATCGGGACGGCATCCATCGATGTGATTCGGCACTTGGATGCGACCGACCCAGATCATCAGTGGCGACTGTGGGCCGCTTCGGGCCATCAAAATCTAGCGTGTTTAGCAGCCCAAATCCGCAGCGTCAGATTGCCGCCCGCCCAAATCGTTCTCTCCGCTGCGGCCGCCAATCAAGGCGTGCCCGACATTTTGAGCACTTCGATCCCGAAAAACCCCTGGGGCGTCAAATTCGGCGCCGATGCTCTGTGTGAGGTCGCATCGGCGGCCGAAGTGGACTACGTCGTCGCGGCGATTGTGGGTCGCGCCGGGCTGGAAAGCACGCTCGCGGCGATCGATGCGGGCAAGTGCGTGGCGCTGGCGAATAAAGAAACGCTCGTCGTTGCGGGCACGCTCGTGCGACAGAAAATGCTCGCCTCCAGCGCGAAATTATTGCCGGTGGACAGCGAGCATTCGGCGATTTTCCAGTGCCTCAGTGATGCGGGGTCGAAGCCGCGACGGCTAATCTTGACGGCCAGCGGCGGTCCCTTTCGGACTTGGACGACCGACCAGATGCGTGACGCGACACCGGAATCCGCGCTCGCCCACCCGACCTGGGACATGGGCCGCAAGATTTCCATCGATTCTGCGACGATGATGAACAAAGCCCTGGAAATCATTGAGGCTAAGTATCTCTTCGATGTCGCCGCCGACACGATCGAGGTCGTCGTTCATCCGCAATCGATCATCCACTCGATGGTGGAGTTTGCGGACCACAGCGTGCTCGCTCAAATGAGCCCGCCGGACATGCGAATGCCCATCCAGCACGCTTTGACGCATCCCCGCCGCTTGCCGGGTACGTCCCCGGCGATCGACCGCACCCAACCGCTATCACTTTCCCTCGAGCCAGCGGATCGGGAACGTTTCCCGGCATTATCCCTCGGTTTTGAGGTCGCGGCAGCGGGTGGCACGGCGGGTGCAGTGATCAATGCGGCCAACGAAGTTGCGGTCGGTCTGTTCCTGGACCGACAAATTCGTTTTACTGACATCGTCTCAGCCTGCCGCGCGATCCTCGAAAACCACCACCACGAGCCCGATCCACCGTTATCCCGGCTGCTGGAACTGGACCGCTGGGCTCGTGCGGAAACGCGGCGCTGGTGTGGCTTAGAACCGGTCACCCCGTGTGCGACGTAAGCAACGTGTGCGACTGCGGAGGCAAGTGCGACGTGAGTAGCGAGTGCGACGTCAGAAGCATGTCGTGGTGGCGCTGTTTTTATCATTGATGATTTTGGAAGGTATTCCCCCGATGTTAAGCGATTTCTTCGCACTGCTGCCCTTCGCGTCGAGCGACCTCCTGCCGCTCGCGGCGAGCGATTTCACGCCACTCGCGGCGACGGATACTGGTTTATTGGCAACGATTCTGGTCGCCCTGGCGATGGGTGCTCGCGTCGCCCTCGGCATCGGCTTGGTGATCTTCGTTCATGAACTCGGACACTTCCTCGCCGCCAAACTTTTCGGTGTCAAGGTGGAGAAGTTTTACGTCGGTTTCGATGTACCAATTCAAATCGGCCCGGTCAAGTTTCCGCGAAC
>JBBSJZ010000497.1:0-4733 GCA_038256795.1 Pirellulales bacterium
AGAGTTCTTTGATGAATCGTATTTCACTCATCATGACGGGCGTTCTGGCGACTGTCATCGCTTCGCTGTTTGGCTTGGTTTTGATTCCGAGCATGCAGTTTGAGAAGATGCAGCCAAAGGAAGTGATGGCCGCAGATGGATCGATTGCTGTCTATCCCATGGCGCTTGATGAATACAACGAAGCACCAGGAAAAGAGGTTTACCGGGCGATGGGTTGCGTGTACTGCCATTCACAACAAGTTCGGCCTGAAGGCTTCGGTGCTGACATCGACCGCGGCTGGGGGCAGCGCCGGTCAGTGCCTCGTGACTACGTTTTGCAAGATCCACCGTATCTGGGAACGATGCGAACAGGGCCGGATCTTGCGAACATCGGGACACGTCAACCGAGCGACGAATGGCACTACTTGCACTTGTACGATCCGCAAATCACATCACCGGGGAGCGTGATGCCCGCTTTCAAGTTCATGTACGAAACGACGGTGGGCGCAAAGCCAAATCTGCCGTTGGGTTCCCCCGTGATCGAGATCCCGAAAAGCTATGCAAACGAGGCGACTTGGATTGTTCCCAGCAAAGATGCGATCAACTTGGTCGCCTACCTGAAATCGCTACAGCAACTCTTTGAAGCGGAGGACGTGCAATGAGTGATTCAAGCAACAAGAAGCTAATGACTGATCGTGAGCATGAATTCTCTGCCTACGAACAACCAGACCCGAACTCGCCAGATATCCAAGAGATCCACCGCGCGGTACTGCGAGAGCAATTTGAGCCATCGGAGGGACAGCAACGAGTCCCCATCACGCTGTTCTTGTTCTTTGTCGCGTTGGCGATGTGGGCGGGTTACTACCTGAGCGAGTACGACGGAAACTTCCAGGCCAATGTCTACGATGGATCAGACGCTTTCCGGCTGATGGATCTGTCGCAGTCGGGTGAGAAACGAGAACGCAAAATTGACCCGTTGTTGTTGGGAAAGCGAATTTACAACAACTGCATTTCATGTCACCAAACCAGCGGCGAAGGGGTCGCGGGGCAATATCCGCCGCTCAACAAGTCACGATGGGTGTTGGGTGATGATCGAATTCTCGCCAGGATTCTACTCAACGGACTCAGCGGCCCGATTGAGGTTCGCGGTGTCACCTACAACGCGCAAATGCCCGCATGGAAACAACTGAGCGATCGCGATATTGCGGCGGTGCTGACCTACATCCGAAGTGCATGGGACAATGACGCAGCAGCGGTGGCCGAAGAAACCCTGGCCAGCGTTCGGGCCGAAACAGCCGGAAAAGTTGGTGCCCATTCGGCCGCCGAATTGGACGCCATGAATCTGCCGCCACCCGTGGTGGATCATGCCAAAGATCCAAGCGACGACGGATCTTCAACACGATCCACTACGTCAGACGAGGCAGCGCAATGAGCTGCTGTTCCAGCGAGCTGACTCATCCTGAACCGAGCACAAACGAACCGGGGTCGGCCCTATCCCCGAAGAACGTCGATCACCAACAATTGCTCGACATTATTTTTTTGGTGATCGCTGGATTCATTGCGGGCAACTCCACGGTGGCCACATTGGTTTTCAATCTCGCTGAGATGTCCACCGAGGCTCGCGGCATCTTTCAAACGGGACTGCTGGTTTCGACGTTGATCGTGGCCGCGTTGCTTGCACCTCAGTTGACGCGCAATGTGTTCGCTAACCTGCGACGTGGCTCGTTCTCGGTCGACTTGCTCTTTCTGCTTGCTTGCGTCGGTGCGATGGGCATCTCAGTGGTCGCTTTCGTGCGTGGCACGGGAGTCGTCTATTTCGAGGTCTTCAGCATTTTGCTGGTGATCTATTGCCTGGGGGCGTGGGTCAAACGTCAAACGCAGCGAAAGGTTTGGGCCAGCCTGGACGCTTGGTCGCCATCGGCCCATCGCTGTCTGTTAATCGACAACAATGGTAACTCGACACATCGCGTGGTTTCCGAAGTCCGCCGCGGCGACGAAGTCAAAGTGCCTGCCGGAGTGATGATTCCAATTGATGGTCAAGTCATCAAGGGATTGGCCTTTGTTCGTGAATCGACGATCACGGGCGAGCCGCATGTTCGGTCCGTCGCCGTCGGTGATCAAGTCTACGCATCATCTGTTTTGGTCGATGCGCCGTTAACCCTGCGAGCGACTGCGGACGGAAGTGATCGTTTGATCGACCGCATCACGTCGGTAGTCGAGGCCGCCCGGTTGGCCCCGAGTCGTTGGCAAACACAAGCCGATCGGATCGCGAGTTGGTTCACGCCCTTGGTGGCGACGGCGGCGATTGCAACCTTCGCGTTCTGGACTTGGCAAGCAAATGTTTCGACGGCGTTGATGGTTTCATTATCGGTGCTGTTGGTCGCGTGCCCGTGTGCGTTTGGATTCGCCACGCCCGTTTCTATCTGGGTCACGCTGTCGCGTTTGGCTTCGCGTTCATTGGTCGTGGCCCGAGCCGATGTGATCGAACGATTGGCCACGATCGACACGATCGTGTTTGATAAAACTGGAACGCTGACAGTTCTCGAGCCGCAGCTTGTCAAGATTTTGATTCGTCCTGAATCGGAGTACTCGCAAGACGCGTTGGTGGGGATGGCACGTTCCATTGAGTCTCATTCCCATCATCCCATCGCGAGTGTCTTTCTCGCTGGCGAACATCCGATTTTCAAGGTCAAGAGCACCGAAGCGATTCCAGGCGTTGGTGTTCGCGGCAAAGTCGAACTTGATGGTTGTTGGCGGGACGTCGAAGTCGGGCGGTTGAGCGAATTGCATCGACCATGTTGCGATTGCGAGCTACTGTCATTGATTGATCGCACCCTGCAATCAGGTCAGCAAGCAATCGCCATTCGCGTCAACGGAGACCTCGAAGCTGCTGCGATTGTTGCGGAGACAATCATTGACACGTTCGATGACGGTATCCACCAAATTAAATCGCTCGGCGTTGAAGTGGAAGTGTTTTCGGGCGATCAAGGCGAGCGGGTGCATGGTCTCGGTCTCGAGTCAGCGACCAGCGGCATGACGCCGGACGATAAAGTGGCGGCGGTTCGCGAGCTACGTCGTCAGGGACGTCACGTCCTTTTCGTTGGCGATGGCGTCAACGACGCCGCCGCGATGAGCACCGCCGATGCGTCGATCAGCGTAGCGGACGGCTCCGCCATAGCGGTCGAAGCATCCGACATCTCATGGCATGGGCACGACCTACGAGACATTCCGGCGGCGATTGAAATCTCGCGACGAAGCGTGGCACGATTACAACGCTCGCTTCTGTTCGCAATTTCGTACAATACGATCGGAATGCTGATCGCTGCAGCCGGTTGGTTGCATCCCGTCGTCGCCGTTTTGCTGATGATGGGTTCTAGCTTGACGGTCGTCATTCACGCGGCCGACATGAATTGGGAAGACCAGCACGGGGGAAGTGGCGTCCCGATCAAGACCGAAAGAAAACACGACGACTCTTCAAATGCTTTGATTCAGGCCGCTCCTGGAGACCTTGGCTTGAGCGATCCTCTAGCGTTGATCCAAATTGGAACCTTCCGGGAGAATGGGCGATGACCCAACGCCACATCGTTCTCTTGGGCATCGGTCACACGAACGCGCACGTTGTGAAAGAATGGGCTAGCGATCCGATTCCTGGGTGCCGTTTGACTTGCATCAGCAATTTTCCGACCGCGACTTACTCCGGGATGCTGCCTGGAACGCTCGGTCAGCAATTTGGTGACGACGAGATGCGGATTGATTTGGCCGCGTTGTGCGAGCGGGCTGGTGCAAGGCTTGTTTTGGCCGAAACCAACGGTCTTGATCTGCAAAACGGCATCGTGCAGTTTAGTGACCATGACGATGTCGTGTTTGACGCCTTGTCAATCGGTGTTGGTTCGATGCCCGCTGGATGGGAAATGCACGGCAGCTCTGCGGCGCTGGTGCCGATCAAACCGATGCAAACATTTCTCGCTCGGTTGGACCAGCGGGTCAGCACGGTAGTGGGTTTTGCTCAAGATCCTGCCGCCAAAGATTCGTTCGCAAGATCCACCGCCATTCGCGTCGCGATCGTTGGCGGCGGCGTCGCGAGTGTCGAGATTGCATTGTGCCTAAAACAGCAATGCGAGCGGCAAAACTTGAGCTGCGACTTTTCAATCGAGATCTTTACCAGCAGTGACACAGTAGCCGAAGGCATGACATCACGAAGCGTCCGGCGGATCGAACGAATTTTGAAGTCGCGCAGCATTCACATTAAGCCCGGATTCCGTGTGACTGAGGTTGGTGACGACTTTATTGAAACTGAAGACGGCAGCCGGCATGAAACCGACGTCGTGATCTGGGCGACCGGCGCGGCAGCGCCGAAAATGCTTAGAAAACTCGGTCTCGAAACCGACAATCGGGGCTTCATTGCAACCACTCGGGCTTTGCAATCGCTCTCCGATCCACGCATCTTTGCCGTCGGGGATAGCGGTACCGTTATCGAATCGCCGTCGCCGAAAGCCGGCGTCTATGCGGTGCGGCAGAGTCCGATTCTGTGGCACAACTTAAGGGTGTCGATGCTCGGTGGCGCGATGAAAACATTTTCCGCGCAAAATGACTTTCTGAAGATCCTCAACACCGGCGATGGGAGAGCGTTGCTCCAGTATGGCTGGTTTACCGCTCATGCACGCTGGTGTTGGATGTTCAAAACATGGATCGACCGACGCTTTGTACGTGAGTTTCAAGCTAACGAAAAGAGTGTGGGGTTTACAAAGAAGTTA
>JBBSJZ010000498.1:0-4731 GCA_038256795.1 Pirellulales bacterium
AGGCGGAATTGAAGGCGAGTATTGTGCGGCACCGTGGCGAAGTCGAAGCGGTCGCTGGGCGAGTGAATCGAGACGTGGTTCAAGGCCGATTGATTCCACTTGCCAAAGAGCAGTTGATGCCGATCGTTCGTCGTCACGCCGAAGTTCCCGCCGAAGCGATCGGACGTGAATTGTGGGATCGCGCCTCGTTGTGGCGATTCGGTTGGCGGGCAATTTACGATTCAACGCCGCTGCCCGAGAAGGGACTCGTTCGCGAAGAATGGAAACGCTTTGTTGACGATGAAGCGACACAGGTGATCGAGTCGCACGCGGACGAGTTGACGCTCGCGTTGCAGCGAATCATCGCCGAAGTTGCTGTCGACCCAAGCATCCGTCGCGAACTGACACAGGCCGCCGAGTCCGTCGCCGCTGATCCCCAATCGCGCGCGCTGGTGAAACTCGTGTTGCAGGAGGCCGTGCTGGAAAATCAGTCACTGCGAGACCGTTGGCAAGAAATTTGGACCAGCCCCCAAGCGAGCGCCGCGCTGTCGATCGCTGGCGAACGACTTGAACCCGTGGTACGACGGATTGGCGACGAGATCTTCGGTTCGCGCGAAAACGGCATCGATCCCGATTTTGCACGCGTGCTGCGCAATCAAGTACTCGGCAAGGATCGTCGCTGGATCGTGGCGACGATGCGCCCGAGGCAAATCGCAACCGTTGACGTGTTGGCGGAAGATGTGCCGGTGATCGAACTTTCGCGGACGACGATGGTGTACCCGATCATCTATGTCGCGGATGCGTCCGTTGAGGTTTCGCCGTGAGTGATCCGGTCGCATCATTAAGCTTGCGTCTTGACCGATTGAGTCTCTTCGCGGGCTCGCGGCATCTTCTCGATGAGTCCTCCGTTGAGATTCCAGGTGGCAAAATCACGATCATCGTCGGTGGTAGCGGGGCTGGGAAATCGGTGTTGCTGCGGACACTCGCGGGACTCAATCCACGTTCGGGCGAGCACGTTCGCTGGACCGGCACGATTGACTTTGGCCAAGGCGGCGGCGAATCGGCGAGCAAATCGACATCGCTCGAACGCCGCGTCGGGATCGTCTTCCAACAATTCGCCCTGTTCGACGAGTTGTCGCCGCTGGCCAACGTCCAGTTCGCGATCGACCATCGCTCGGGCACTCGCCACGCACCGGCGCAGACGGCGCGGCAGTGGCTCGATGAACTCGGCGTCCCGACCGACACGCGAGTTGCGGCGCTGAGCGGTGGCCAGAAACAACGACTCGCGATTGCCCGCACCTTGGCGGCGAACCCCGACGTCATCTTGTATGACGAACCGACGTCGGGACTCGATGCGGCGAGCGGCAATCGAGTGGCCGCGTTGATTCGGCGCACGCACGAGCTTCATCACCGCACGAGCGTCGTTGTCACGCACGACTACGAAACTTTGATACCGATCGCCGATGAAGTGTTGTTACTGGACTCGAATCTCAAGCGACTCGTTCACGTGCCGCGGGAAGCATGGTCACTCATTGCGGGGCGAATGCAGGCGGTTGCGTTGCCGACCGACTCCCTTGCGAGTCCATCGAGTCAGGGGTGGAGTCGTCGGATGGCCAAGATCGTCGACGAGGTGCTCAGGGCGACGGGTGCCTCGCTCGTCGCCGCGATCACGCTTCCCGTTGCCGCGTTGCCATGGTTCCCGCGGCTGCGCTGGGGACTCCGCTTCACGTCACACTACATCGGGCTCATCGGTGGGCCGAGCGCTTGGGTTTACTTGATGCTCGCGGGAATCATCGTCGGCTTCACGGGGACCTACTTCACGTTTCGATTCTTGCCGTTTCGCGTTTACACCCAACCGCTACTGGTTGACGAGTTGCTGTCATCGATCGGCTTTGCGTTGTATCGAATCTTGGTGCCGGTGCTGGCGACCATTTTGATTGCGGCTCGCTGTGGCGCGGCGATCGCGGCGGATGTGGGAGTCAAGAAGTACGGTGGCCAGGTCGACGCCTTGCAAACGCTCGGGGTGCGTCCAGCGGTCTACTTGCTAGCGCCGATCATGCTGGCGTTTTTGGTCGCGACGCCGCTGTTGGAGTGGCTCGCCTTCTCATCGGCCAGGTTCATCAGTCTGTTGACCTTCCATGCGACCCATCCGAGGCTCGGGCCCTATTTCTGGCAGCAGCACTTCGACCGGAATCTTCATCACAACGGGTCCTGGATGCACGTCGGTTGGGGCTGGGTTTTGACAAAGAATCTGGCCAGCGGTGTCGGAACGGCAGCGATCGGCTACTATCGCGGGATGCAGGACAAGAGCGCCGCTTCGGACGTGAGCCATGCGATCACCTCCACCGTGTTGTGGACGACGCTCTACGTGCTCGTCGTTCACTTTGTTATCGCCCTGTTCGAGTTCTAATCCCACCCCTTGCGAATCGCTGATCGAATCCATGGATACCAAATCAAAGAAGCGTCTCGAAGTCATCAACAAGAAACTGCAAACGCTCCGACCTCGGCTGAGCGGAGCGAAGTCGCAAGCCGACGACCTCGACGAGATCAAGCAACTCGAAATCGAAGTTTCGAATCTCGAAACCGAAGCCGAAAAGCTCAAAAAGGGATGATCATTCCATCGCCCCACGCTTGATCATCTCGATCAAGTCTTTCGTGTCCAATTTGGCCGCGGTATCGGTGCCATCGAGAACACTGCCGACGAGCTCACGTTTGTCGGCGTGCAGTTGCAGGATCTGTTCTTCGATCGTGCCCTGAGCGACCAACCGGTAGACCGTCACCGGACGTTCCTGGCCGATGCGGTGGGCGCGATCGGTCGCCTGGTCTTCCACGGCTGGGTTCCACCACGGGTCGAGGTGAATCACGTAGTCAGCCGCGGTCAGGTTGAGTCCTGTTCCTCCGGCCTTGAGCGAGATCAGGAATAGGTCGCCTTCGCCGTTTTGGAACGCGTCGACGCGACGTTGGCGTTCTTTGGCAGGGGTCGCGCCGTCGAGATACTGGTACGTGATCCCACGTTCATCAAGAGCTTTGCGGACGACGGTCAAGTGCTTCACAAACTGGCTAAACACGAGCGCTCGGTGAGATCCTTCGCGAAGTTCCGTGACCAGTTCCATGAACAGGTCCAACTTCGCACTACTCTTGCGCCACGAGCTATCCACGAGACTCGGATGGCAAGCGAGTTGGCGAAGTCGAGTCAGCCAAGCGAGCGTGCGGATGCGTTGGTCACCGTTCTGGAGATCCTGGATTCCCGAACCGCTGAGTTCGGCAACCGCCGAGATTCGCGTGTCCTCGTAGAGCTTGCGTTCGGCTGGGCTCATCACGGCTTGCAAGTTGACCTCGGTGCGCGGTGGTAATTCGGTGAGCACGTTGTTCTTTGTCCGCCGCAAGATGAACGGGCGAACGAGTTGAGCCAACGACTCGCGACGTTCATCATCCTTGTGACGCTCGATCGGATCCGCGAACCGGGTGCGGAATCGTTCCCAAGAGCCGAGCAATCCTGGGCTGAGGGTGCGGAACAGACTCCACAATTCGCCGAGGTGATTCTCCAGCGGCGTGCCCGACAAGCCGATCCGCCAATCCGCTTCGAGTCGCCGGATCGCTTGAGATGTTTTCGTTTGCGCGTTCTTGATGAATTGGGCCTCGTCGAGCACGAGGGTGTGCCAATGACGCGACGCGAATCGCTCGGCGTCACGCTGCAACAATTGGTAACTGACGATCACCAAGTCATTCACACCGGCACTCTCGACCAGTTGTTCACGATCCGAATCACGATAGAGCAGCGGTCGCAAACTCGGCGCGAACCGCTCGATCTCGCGAACCCAGTTGTCACCGACGCTCGTCGGCGCGACGACAAGTGCAGGCCCTTCGACGCCACGTTCCAGCAATACCGCGATCGCTTGGACCGTTTTCCCCAAACCCATGTCGTCCGCGAGCACGCCGCCCACGCCCCAGCGACTCAGTCGAGCCAACCAGCGGAATCCGTCGAGTTGGTAATCGCGCAAGTCGGCGTTGAGCGATGCGGGTTTGTCGGGCGTCCAGTTGGCAAGCGATTCCAAGCGAGCGATCGAATCATGCCACCGCGCCGCAGCATCGAGGGTGACGTCTTCGCCGAGCAGTTCTTGGACCGCCGGGACCGCGGCATCCGCGATCCGCAGCGCACCGCGGTCGACGACCACCGCGTCACCGAGTTGTTCCAATCGTTTACGAAACGCATCGCTAATCCGTGCGAACTCGCGGTCGCCGACTTGCACGAGCGCGCGCCGTTCACGGACGGCGGCGAGCAAGTCCGCCAGCAATACTTCCTGGCCATCGAGATCGATCGAGCCACTGAGCCCGAACCAATCCTTGCGATCGTCGACACGGACGCGTAGGGCGGACGGCGTGATCTCGCCGCGAACACGAATCGTTTCGCCTTCGGGCCACGTCATTCGCGGTGCCGACTCGCCCGCCGCGTACAAGCGACCGAGCAGATCGAGCGCCTGTTCGTCGGTCTCGGCGATGTAGTGGTATGCACCGCCCTGGTTCAATCGCGATAATTCGAATTGCTCGACCACTCGCTCGGCGAGTTTGCGTTCGGCACCGAGATCGCGTTTCAATCGCACTGGGCCCTCAGGATTCAAACACGTGAGCACTTCAGGATTTTGCGAGGGGGCGATCGCTTGATTGAAGCGTGGATCATGCATTGCCAGCGAAAGCTGGAGCCCCGCACCGACGCGCGGACGAAGCTCCAAGATCAACTCCGCCGTCACGTCC
>JBBSJZ010000499.1:0-4725 GCA_038256795.1 Pirellulales bacterium
AATTGTTCGGCGATCGCGACGGCGCGGTCGACGTCGTCGACGCTCGTGACATAACCCGAGATGATGGCGCTGTCGTTGACCGGCATCACCTTGAGTGAAGCGAACGGCAGCTGTGCCGCCAAGATCCCTTCGACTTCACGCGCGTCGGCAAGAACGGTGACTTCGATGGTGTAAAGTTTGTCGTCGGTGTCCCAGAGATTGATTTGGGTGGTTCCCGGCAGCTTGCCGAAAATTTGCACCTGGTTTTGCGAAACCGGTGTCGCACTCAGCACCTCTTCGTTCTGGACCTGGAACTTCGGAATGCGTTCCTGGAGCGTGAGGATGCGGCTGCTTTTCACCAACATTTCTAACCGTTCGACCGATTGAGAAATTTTGTGGCTGACGGCTGACGCCGACGCGCCGCTACTCTGGGCGGCCGCCGTACCCGCCGTCACAACCGCGGTGGCGGCGACGAACAGCAGTAGTGCGGTCGAGCCGCAGAATCGTCGTTGGATATCCATGTTCGCGGTTGCATCCTTGCAAAATTGCTCAGCGATAATCGTCGCCGCACAACTGTCTGGGCCTAATCAATTAAACGGTCAATACTTCGCTCACCAGTTCCAACCAGATCCATCCGGCCGTCGATAGTGAAACGCTCGGTCCCGACTCGAGTCCGACGATCACCTGGACGCAGGCGATCGCGTCTCCGAGTTCGTCTTGGGAGCCGACGCGGGGTCGGTTCCACCAACATCAACGGGTTTCTTGGGGGTATAGAACGGACTCTTGGACCCGTTCAAGTGACTGAATTCATTCGGGTCCGAGATGAGTTGTCGATCGGCATCGCCATCAATGATCGGTGCACTCTCGGGACTCGCATACTCTTCCATCCCACCGACAACTTGAGGAACTTGTTGACCGGGGACGAATTCGTATTCAATCATCTTGTCACCCGACATCTTGAGCATTTTGAAACCTTCTTGACGAAGATTTTTATCAGGCGTGTTCGCGGTCAGCGTGATCGGCTTTGCATTGCGCTGGGCTTCGCGTGCCGCCTGGCTCTCCGCGAGCCAAGCGAGGAACTCTTGGCCGGCTTCGTTCGCTTCGTTGTTATCTGTCTTGCTGCTGTATTCACCAGGGTTGCAAAGCTGCAGACGCACCTTGCCGAGTTCCGTTGCATACGTCCAAACTTGGGCGTCATTCTTATGAATCAGTAGCGAAATACTCTTGGCGGGTTTCGGATCTTCGGTCTGTTCAACTCGCTCGGTCTTGCCGTCAATGGCGAACACGCGGATTCCGCGGAGCACGGTTTTCGCCGTCGTCTCGGCAATGATGTCGCTCTTGGTGAAGTAGGCCATGACATCGACGCGGTCTCCAGGACTCACGAGGTTCGCGGCACTGCTGTCCGAATCGGCCTTCATCGACACGACGCTATAACCACGGGGGATCGCGGCTGAGTTACCACTTCCCTCGGTCATCAACTTCACCGGCATCACCGGCTCGCCAGCGTAGAACCTTTGCTTGGCGTACTTGCCCTCGAGATCTTTCAGGTTGGATGTGCTACCCTCGGGAACACGATCAGCCGGCCATTGCTCGAGTCGGATTTTTTCAGCGGTGATCTCTTCAGCCACATCGATCGATTTGGAAGTGACGAAGATCTCGACGGTGTTCAGCTCGCTGCCGCTCAGGTTTTGAGCTTGCATCCATTGGCTGACCCCGATCGCGGCGATGGTACCGCAAACACAGGCGATCAGTAGGAAGAGTGATTTGTTTCGCATGTCAGGTTAACGTTGGCCGGTTAAAGTTAGGTCAGGCTGTCCGGGAGAAAGGCCAACCGTAGCTAGTGGAAATCGATACCGATCCATGGTTGTTGTCGACCATGGGAGCGATGCCGCTGTAACTCCTGTGTGTTGCGATGGAAGGTCAGCGTCATCCGTGGCACCCTCACAACAATGTAAAATTGCCTAACCGGTAAACCTTCCCTGAAGGTTCGCCGGCCAGGCGTTCATCTTTCGTCGAATTCAGGGTTAACCCATTAAGCCAGCGATCGCAAAGTAAGCGATCGAACCGATGGCCATCGGGATGCCGTAGGGCAGCAAGGTCATCGTGGGCTTTCGCTCCCGGGCGATGCTGGCGAGCTGGGACGGCTTCTTGACCGTTTGCCACTCGTTCAAAATTCGGTACGCCATCGCCAAATGTTTTTCCCATTGTCCGCTGCGGTAGATCATCACCAGTGCCATCACACCCCCGACAATGGCGGTCGCGGCGAAGGCGTAAAGCGTGATCTCCGTGTGCAACCAGGCTCCGACACCGGCGAGTAGTTTCACGTCGCCGGCACCCATGCCACCGACGTTGCGGAGCACGAGCAAGAGCATCATGCCGACGAAGGTGCCGAGCAGACTCCAACCCAATCCGGTCACTCCATCATTCATCGTCCAGTGGACCCAGCCACAAGCAATGAAAGGAAACGTGAGCCAGTTGGGAACTTTTAAGATCATGCCGTCGATAACGGCGGCGACGACCAAGACCACCGCCACGAACCAAACGGTCCAGTGCTCAGTGATAGCGTTTGCAAGCATGTCCATGTGATTGATTCCCGTGTTGAATCGATGTGCGTAGGTGCGTAGGTGCGTGGGTGGGTTGATAGCGGGTGGGCCGTTCGCGGGCGGCGAAGGTGGACGGGTGGGGCGGCTAGCGAGGACCAATCATCCAGCTAAACATCGCGAAAAACAGGGTCACGACACAGCAGGAAATCTGCCAGGCGTAAGCGGCTGCATCAGCGGGAATGAGCGGGTAGTTCATGGTGTTCGGCCGCAAATGGAGTTCTGCGAATCGGGATGAGGTTGAAACTCGTGCTGCGCCGCGGCGTGAACCGTTCGATTCACGCCGCAAACGCCGCAGAGATTGATTCTGGGTCGCTCGGAAGTGAGCGACGTCGAATTAGCTACCGATCGTGGTCGCAACTTCTTGGAACTTGGCACTCGCTTGCGTGCCGATAGCACCCACAGCACCCAAGCAAACGACGACGATGAGGGCCAACATGACTGCATACTCAACTGCAGTCGGGCCGTCTTCTTCCTTCATGAACCGAACAATGCTTTCGACGTAATTTTTCATAGCAAATTCCTCGCGAGAGTTGTACAAGAGGGACGCTCTTGCACGGACAACAAATCGGGACCTTTCCGACATGGAACGGTTCTCCCGGAGCGAACCAACTTCAAACTCTGACTCGTATCCGACTTACCTTGGCCTAGCACGATCGCTCGTGATGGATTCCCATGGCAGCCCGGCAATCCTGGAGCACTCATAACTCAATCGCATCAGCGACGCGACTGAATCATTCGAACCCACGGACCCGATAGCTTTGCGTGCCGTCCTCTCGAACGGTTTGCCTTTGTCAAAGGGGCGAAGGCGGACTGGAAAACCCCCGCACACCACACGTGATTGGGACTGATCCAGTTGCGGGCCGTAGGGCCCGCTCACTCTCTACAGGAAAGCTACAACGCAAACCGGGAGTGTTAAAAAAAAATAGGGTCAAGTAAACCTTAACGATTCAACCGAATGCTACTTTGTAGGGATTACGCGGGTTATCCCTGCTCGATTTGGGGGTAAGGCTCATGGCAGTAACGATTCCAGGTGACTTTTGAACACGATTCGCACTGCCCTTATCCGTCACATGGCCCATCCCACGTTCTGGATCGTCCTCGCGATCGGGATCGCGGTAGCGGATTTTGCCGCACCGGTACACGCCGATCTCTGCGTGGCCCAATTAATCCTGTTGCCGTTGTTGTGGCGAGTGCTTCACCGTCGCTCCATCCCGCTGGTGACTTCGGTGATGATGCTCGTAACGATCGTGCCAGGTTTGATTCGCACCGTGACGCTAGCGATCAACGGCGAGGACCATGACCTATCACTGCAAGACCTTGGCCAACAAGTCTCGCGCGTGCTCACCGTTGTCGCACTCTTCACCGCGGGGTTATTTCATACCGATCTTCAACGGTCGCGGCGGCGACGGTTGCTACTCCGCCGTGAATTGCAACAACGTGTCCGACAACGCAACACCCAAATTCAACGGGTGAACCACGCGCTTCGCAGTGAAATCGCTCGGCGTGAGGAGACTCAGCACTTGCTCAATCGAAGCGAGACCAACTTCCAAGCGGTCATTGATCGAATGCAGTTGCAAGTGTTGAGAAAGGATGCCGCGGGCGTGATCACGTACGCGAATGAGACGTTCAGCCACCAGCTCGGTCGAAACACGGCCGACATCGTCGGATGCACCGACGAGGATCTTTATCCCGCCGTGATCGCGGCAACCTATCGCGCCGATGATTCGCGAGTGATGACAACTGGCCAATCCGTCGATCATGTCGAGCAGCACCCGACGGCCGATGGAAAAACCGCTTACGTCCAAGTCTTCAAAGCACCTGAATATGACCAAGCGGGTCAATGCACGGGAATTCAGGTGATCTTTTGGGACGTGACTCAAAAACACCGTGGAGAGATCGCGCTCCGCAATAGTGAAGCAAGAAAACGGGCGTTGTTTAACTCCGCCGGTGATGCCGTTTTGCTCGTCGATGACCAGCACCGGATCGTGGAAGCTAACCCGTCAGCCGAGTCACTCTTCAATCGCTCAGCCTCGGAAATGATCAACGGACGCTTGGAACAGTTTGCGACACCTTGGTCGTCACCGGCCGCGCTGACGACCACGGGTTTACAAGAACCAGCGGCGGCGGCGAGCGATCAAGAACT
>JBBSJZ010000500.1:0-4725 GCA_038256795.1 Pirellulales bacterium
CGGGTTCGTGCTCGGGGCATAAGCTGGCGCCGCTGACTGTGCGAACATGCTCGAATAGGGTGACCGTTGCAATTGCTCAACATAGGAGCTGCACGGTTGCTGCACCGTCACCGCCGTTCCCGTGACCGGGTCGACCGACGTAACGGGACGGTAGTACGTGATCGGTGCTCGATAGTACGAGCTGCGATAGTTGGTACCGAATAACGACCCAAAGAACTGGGACAATCCGCTCGGTTGTGGCTGAGGCGCGCCGACGAATTGCGGCGGCGTCACCGTGGTCGGCAATGTCGACGGAGTACCACCGTAAGGGCTTGGCGATTGCGGCGCGTAGCCAGCTTGATAGTTGGCTTGCGGGAAGGTGTCGGGGTAGGCGTTGCCCACACCAAAAAATCCGCCGGGTGTGGTTTCATTCCCGCGCCAATTCGCGGCAAGCGGCGAGACGGCCGGCGGCGACATTGCGGCAAACGGGTTCGTCGTTAGCGCGGGACGCAGCGCGGTTGTCAACGGCAGCGCGTTGTTGGCTTGGCCGATTGCGACGGGCTGGCCCGTGTAGACAGATGGATTGTTGTAAACGCCGACATTCGCTTGAGCTGCGCCGTACGGCGACACGTAGGCTGGACCGACGGGTGCATAACCAGCCGCATACGGCGTGTTGGTCGTAACGGGCACATAACCGGCAACCGGCGCATATCCGGCGGCGTACGGGTAACCCGCGGCGTACGACGTCGGAGTGCGGCCGAACAGCCAATCGCAAAGTTGGCCCGCTTCCGCAGTACCGGTAACGGACGAGATCGCTAAGCCGCCCGCTAGCAAACGAGTCATCCATCGTCGCGCGCCTCGAGTGCGTCCCGCCGCATGCTTGCGGTGAGATTTTCGGAAGCGATTGAGCGGGAGTGAACGGATTGACATACACGAGCCTGCGTGTGAGCAACTTGACGGAAACGCGAACTTCGAGGACCGTGTAAGTGGACGCCGCAGGAGTCGACAAGTCAACGTTTCATGAGCCAATCTTACTCGCGTGAAACGCATTTCACTGGGAAGAATGCCGGTCGCACCACGTGCAACGAATGTGCCGCCGCCGTGATTGACACGTCCGCTCCACGGATGGCGCGGCGGAGCGTGATGGCCGTCGTTACAGTTTCCCGTCGACGCCGAGTTGGTGAAAGAAGTGCTCAACGGTGTTTTGGTTTTCGAGCAACCAGTCGATGCTCGGTTCACAGTCCATGGCTTTTTGGATCGCTTTCACGGTCGCTTCGCGGTGGATGCGAAACAGCTCCGCGTGATCGACTTTGTCGACCTTGAGCACGCCGGGATCGAGCCACACCGAGTAAATGATTCCCAACTCATTCGCTTTCTCCTTGGGAAGGTGCCCCGCACGCACGGCATCGAGCACGCCGTTAGCGATGCCAGCTTGGACGCTACCCATGAGGATATTGGTGTAGCGGCTGTCCGAGACTGTCACCTTGCTGACCATCAACGTGACGGGACGAACCTGCACGTCGCTGTTGAGGATCGCGAATACGCGGGTGTGTCCCTTGACTTGATCACCCAACAGCGTTGCGAGCGATTGGCCGACGGGGCCATCGAGTTCACCGATGACGATTTCGGGCTCAGCACACAAGTACTCCTCGTTGCCTTCGACCAGTGCCTCGCCGGTCCGCATTACAATTCGCTCGCTCATCCAACATCTTTCGCGTGTGTGTACGTTGGACCTGGAGCGATCCACCGGTGAGCTAAAATGTCGCTCCCAACGCGATTCGGCAAGGGGTAACATTTGAGCAACTCGGCCTTTCGGGCAGCGAGAATAATTCGTTAGGGTTACGGTAATCGATCAAGAGTCCGAGAGGTAACGCACCTTTCCTCGGTCTTGCCAGTTTCACGCCATGATGGCGGAGTACGATGTCATACGGATCACGATCACTCGGCTCGCAAACGCTGACATTGCATTCGAGCCACACCCGTGCGGGGCTGACATTATTTCGTCCCTCGACACTGCTTTGGATGGCTGGGATTGCGTTCTTGTTGGTCCCCATTCTGACGCTCGTGGATGTGCAAACGGCCAGGTGGTTTCAATCGGACCCTTTACCGCGTGAATTGTTTGACATGCTCGACTTCTGTCGCGTTTACTCGCACGGCAGCGGCGTCTTCATGATCCTGCTTGGATTGATCATGATGGCTCCGAATCGTCGCTGGTATGTGCCACGTTTGGCGGCGCTGGCGATGGGCGGCGGCGCGGTGGCGACCATCATGAAAATGTTTGTGCTTCGTCCCCGACCCGCAGGCTTATCCACGCTCAATTCCGTCACGTACGACTACGCATGGTTGTGGGAATTCGATTGGCGGCTGTCGCAAATCGCTTTTTTCGATGCTGAGACCCGCGCGTTTCCGAGTGGGAATGTCGCCACCGCGATCGCGCTGTCGGTCGGACTTTGGATGGTGCTGCCACGCGGCAAATGGCTGTTCTTCGCGATCTGTGTCGGCACGATTCTGCAGCGTCTATCCAGTGGTGCCCACTTCGTCAGCGACCTCTTCGGGGGCGCCGGTTGCGGCATGATTTGGGCCTACGCGTGCTTCCACCCGAAGCTGCTCGGAAATCTCTTCGACAAGATGGAGCCCGAGACGATGCCACGCCGCCGTCGCCGACGTTCCGCTGGACCCGCCAATGCCATCGCACGCAGCCCAGAAGAGAATGCACCGCGAAGCGATCGTTACGCAGCGTAGGTGGCCGAGACTTTCTACCAAGTATCGGCGACGCTTTACGAGCGAGCATGAAGCGGTCGCAGTATGACGTTTGCCCAGATTACTGGCGACGCGTGCAGCGCGATTGCACGATAAACAACCGGCTTAAAACGGCTTTCGCCACGCAGCCGTCGTCCCATCCGGAGGTTAGCCGCCTATTCTTGACTCCGCACCTCACGATCTTGTCCTGCTCCAGCAAACTCAGTGCCGTGCGACGCAGCGTGCTGACGTTCACATCCCCACACTTTTTTAAAAGCAGTAAACCTCCCCATGGCGACGAAATCGTCCGCCCCAGCGATGACCGCACCGATTTCATCTACAACACGTTGACAAACGGATTTCACTCGATATTACGCTTCCCAGTGCTCCGTTGGACGTGGTACGGTAACGCCGCGACGGCAATTCCAGTTTCCCGGCAAATTGACGCACCATCGCATTTGTTGCAATCGTTTTTCTAGGATCGTGAGCTACCTTCTAATGACGACCCGAACCATGCTCAGTAAAGCTCGCCGGTGGTTCGCCGGTAACCGCCGCCTTGGCACCGCGCTGGCGGAGCAACGCCTTTCCGAACAACCAATGCCACCCTCACCCATCGACGATGGTTACGTTGACTATTGGAAAACGCAGCGAGGTTCCTACGGTGAGCGATTCGTCAGCGATGTTTGTAGCCAATTTACGTTTGATTCTGTGCTCGATGCTGGATGCGGCGAAGGCACCGTCGTTCGCCGTTTTATCGACCAAAGCAAACAAGCGTCGGGCATCGAGTTGTCCACCGAGGCGCTGCAACACTGTGATGACTTGGTGCAGCAAGGGATTGTCCGCCAGGGCAGCTTGACACGTCTTCCTTTCACCGATGGCCAATTCGATTTGGTATTCAGTTCGGAAGTGCTTGAACATATTCCGGAACAGGATGTCCCCGACGTCGCATCGGAACTATGCCGAGTCGCTAAGCACACGTTGTTCATGACCATTAGTCTGCGTCCGAGTTCAAATCACAACGCCTATCATCCAACGCTGAAACCGCGAACCTGGTGGGAACAGCAGTTCATTCAACAAGGCTTCGCAGTTGACCGAGCGACGGTTGACCGCTTTCAGCGACGAATGTCAGGTGCGACCACACGCCAGGTCCTCGAAGCGGGACCCACGCTAAGCCATATCGATGAAATGGATTGGTTCATCGATCAGGGTATCGTCGATTTCGCCGGTGAATTGGAACCGTGGTTCTTCATCTTCAAAAAATCTTGACGCGATGAGAACACTGGTCGTCACGCCTGGATCAACACAATTATTACATCAAGTTGCGTTGCTCAAACAAAAGTCGATCGCCCCAAGCGACGTCGCCGTGGTTTCCTGGTGTCACTTTTTCGACGATTCGATGCGGTTGACGCTGGAGCAAATCACTCAACAGTTTGGGATGACGTATTTCGGAAACCTTGCTCCCACCGGCTTCACGGGTTTCCGTGCGAGCGATCGAAGTTGGCAAGAATTGGCGACTTGGATCTTTCGATCGAAACGCTTTTGCACCGCCGTGATCGAGTCGGCTGGCTATGGTTTTCCCCAAAATTTTGAAACATTGGTGATCTCGCTACGTCCTCGGGTTTACGACGAATTACTTCTGGCCGAAAGTTTGCGTCCGGAACGATTGTTGGTCACGGTCGATGGAGTCAATCCCACCTCACCGGATCGATCACTTGTTGGATTTCCGTGGCGAGGAATCCATTCACCCATCAAAGACATTCCGTTTCGGTCAGAGATTTTTTGCCCCGATTATTTGGAACAGGATGCGGCGACAATCGGAACCGCGAAACTGTTAGACCCAGAGATCCTTGCATCGGTTTATCATCAATACAAACAAATCGACTTGGCCACTCAGTGCGTCGCTTCGCTGGACCAGGTATGCGGGAATCGAAAAACGGCGATCATCCTTTCTCAGCAACTTAGCGTCGCGGGACACTGCGATCCCTACGTCGAAATGGAATACTACCG
>JBBSJZ010000501.1:0-4714 GCA_038256795.1 Pirellulales bacterium
CTCGATCAATCGTTCCAGCGCGGGGAGCGCGTCGCTACTCCACTGGATCACTTGATCAAGCGTCCGCAATTCCGCGTCATCGTCCCGCAACTCGCGATAAACACCGGCCAATTGCTCGAGGACTCCGTCACGCATCCCGCTGGTCACGCCCAGACCCACCAACTTCTCGAGCGTTTCGCGTGCTTCGTCGTACTGCTTCGTCGCCACCTGCGTCGTCGCTAGCTTCTGCAGCGCATCGTAGTTCGTGGGAAGGGTGACTGACCAACCGACGAGCTCCTCCGGGGTCGGTTTCTCCGAAACCACTCGTGACCAATCTGCGAGCGGTGCGAATGCTTCCGCTCGCGTGCGAGCGTACTCGCGAAACTCGACATCGAGCCGATCGACCGAACCGATCACACTTTCGAGCGCCGCCGCCGTCGACAAACCTTCACCCAACAAGTCGAGGATTTGTCGCAGCCGCTTGATGCCATGCTTGTCGATGATGTACTCGACCACGAGCGACGATTCGTAGTAGGCGAATTGAAGATGCAAGCCCGAGGGCGGGGTCAGAAACGCGCCGCTGAGCTCACTCACCGGCGTCAACGCGTCACTCAATATCATTTGCCGGTACACCGGCGACATCTGCTCGCCCCAGGAACCATTGCGTTGCCGCTCTTCGTAAACCGAGATCCCTTCGCTCAACCAACGGGGCATCCGATTGCGAGTTTTCTCGAGCGTCACCACGTGACAAAACTCGTGCCATAACACACTTTGCCAATTCGACGGCCGCGGTCCTTGCGACGCGGGGCTATTTGCCGTCACCACGCGTCCGAAACAAACGCCGAGGAATCCATCACCCCCAGGCAACCCGAACGTGCGAATCGCAAAATCCTTTTGGGCCGGATAAATTTCGACAAAGATCGGCTGGTTGACCTCGACGGCGTACTTCTCACACAGCACCCGCTTGGCATCACTCAACAAATCGATCACGGCTTCCCCGTATATCTCAGCTTCATCTGGCTGCATTCGCACGTGAATATCGTCGCGAGCAATGACGCTGTACTTGCGAAGCGAATCGTGCAGCGTCGCAAGATTGTGGGCGACGACGTTGTACGGGTCATCGGACGCGACCTTGTCCGCCAACGTCCAACCGACGTCATCGAACCCGAGCCGCAGCAAGTCTTGAGCGAGTTGGAAACTTGCTTCATGAAATGAGGAATCGAATGTCAGCGCACTGCGTTGGTACTCGGCGCCCTCGGCAAACCGATACTTGTCCGACAACTTGCGACCGATCAAAAAATCGACGCGTGGGTTCTCCGCCCAAGTCGAAAGCGCCGACGCACGCATCAGTTTCTCGAGTTCGAAATTGCCGTCCAGGTGAGCGAGCACCGCGAGATAACTCCACGCTTCCCACTGGTGCGTATTAATCCCCAGCACGGACGTGATGACCTCACGCGCCTCGGCGTATCGCTCGCGATCGATCAGCTGATCGACTTGGAACAACAAACTCGGCACATGATGCGGATTGATCGTGAGTGCTCGATTGAGCTCGGCGGTGGCGCGTTTGGAATCGCTCGGTTGCCATGCTTGCGACGCCAGGAACGCCACATTCGGATCGTCGGGAGCGAGCTTCGCAGCGGTCGCGAGCGTGTCCGCGGCAACTTTGTAGTCACCCTTGGAAAGTGCGAGCTCCGCGGTCGCGACGTAAGCTTCGACAAATTTCGGATCGACATCACGCACCCGATCGTAAAACAATTCGAGTACTTCGCGGGCGTCTTCGCCGCGATCGGTAAAGTAGCGACCGGCGGCAATCATATTATCGCGACTGAGGTACCGCGTCGGCGATCGCTGGATTGTCTGCAAGATCAACGCCGCTTCCTGTTTCGCTTGATCGTTGCGGCCGTTCACCCGGAGAACATCGCGTCCGAGCAAACGCAACGACAAACTACTCGAATACCGTGAAATGGCTTGCTCGTACGTAACCAGTGCACCGGGATAGTCGCCGCGAGTCAATTGACAACGGATCAATAACTTTGACCACTGCTCATTCCAAACACCACGCTGAACCTCAGCAGCCGCGACTCGCTCGGCCGCCGCGTAATCTCCCCGTAATAAAGACGACTCCGCATCCGCAAAATCGGCTGCATGAGCCGACACCGCGAGTACGCTAGCAACGATCGGTAGCAACAATGAACGGAAACTCGGCACACCGACACCGGCGGGTAACATGGAATGCTCAGTAACACGACAAAAGCATCGCTCGGCCTATTGTACCGAACGAACAACCACCCGGTACGATTGTCGATACCGACCCTTCGAAAACTTCCGGACTTGAACGAGGACTCGCGAAATACCTCACCGGGATCAAGGCGACGACCCTTGCATGATCTCGTCGATAATGCGGAGTATTTCTTGGAGCACGTCCTCGGGCGCCATGCCGTCGGTGAGAACCGTTTGCGAATCCTCCGCCGCGCGCAACGCACCGATGGGACGTGATTCGTCCTCCGCGTCCCGCTTGTTTTGGGCGTCGAGGATTTCGTCGAGCGAGACGACTTGGCCGGATTCAGCGAGTTGCAGCTGCCGCCGCCGTGCCCGCTCTTGGCTAGATGCCGTCAGGAAGATCTTGCACTCGGCATTCGGGAACACCTCACTTCCCTGGTCACGCCCCTCGGTGACAATGTTCCGACCGTGGGCGATTTCGCGCTGCAGCTCGGACAATTGGCGACGAACCGCGGGCGAATCGGCGACGTGACAAATCGCGGCGGTGACCTCACGCGTGCGAATCGCATCCGTGACGTCTTCGCCGTTGAGGATGATTCGATAGTCGAACCACTGCAGCTCGACTTCGCTGGCACAGCGGACCAGCGCGTCGTGATCCGTCATAGCAATGCTCTGACGCAGTGCCGCGAGCGTCACGGCTCGATACAACGCCCCCGTATCGAGGAACTCGAATCCGAGTTTGTCAGCAACTTGGCGAGCTATGCTGCTTTTCCCGGCGCCGGCGGGGCCGTCGATGGTCACGATCATGAGGGCACTCTCCCGGAGGATTGATTGGCTGACTGGGTGATGTCGTCGATTCCCAAGCGAAGTTCGGCGAGCGCCGTTTCGATTTGCGGATCGAGTGGCGTCGTCTCCGATATTACCCGCTCGCTACCAAACCGGTAGCGATAAAACGCCGCCGTCAGCGTCGAGAGAGGCTGAGCGACGCGGGCCGACCTCGGATTCGCGCTACCGTCGCTGGCCACCATCGTCAACTCCGCCGGCGTTTGGCTGGCACCGCGATGCAGCCCGATTCGACTGAGTTGTCGCAAAGTTTCTGCATAGAACGGGATGCTCGGCTCCGACGCACCTCCCGAACCCGAGCCCTCGGCGGACCGGCGCAACCAACGCGGCAATTTGATGCGCAGTGCGGCCGCGATCGCTAGCACCATGCCAACGCCGAGGAGTGCCGCCGGAATCGAGAACGCGCCGCCGCTAGCGAGCGAACCGCCCCCGAGTTCGCCGTTACGAATCCGGGAGATTTGGATCTCCATGTATGTCAGGAACGATGCGTAGGACTCGCTCATCGAGTTCGGGCCCGTCTTTCCCATCAGCGATTCGTTTTGGCGCTTGCCATCCATGTCGACGACGTACTCGTCCCACATATTCTTGGCCAAATCCATGACTTGCCCGACACCGCCAATCGGCGTTTGATTCTCAAGTCGGGCGACCGGCGTCGGATCCAATCGCAACCAATAGTCGTCGTCGGGCAATTGCCCCGGTACGTAGCCGTCCGCATTGAGCATCGATTTAGGAATCGCACTTCGCGGCACGAGCGCTTCGACCCAGGCGTGCGCATGAAGTTGGCGGACCATGTAGTAACCGCCGAGCTCGTTGAATTCATCCGTTTGGTACCCAGCCACGATCCGCGCCGGAATCTTTTGGCTTCTCAGCATCATCGCCAGCGCGGACGCAAAGTATTGGCAATGACCTTGACGATCGATACTCAAAAACTGTTCGATCGGATCCATCCCTGGGATCTCTTCGGCATTCAAGTTCAAGGTGTACGCCAGCGATTCCGATTCACGCAGCTCTGACTCCATGGCCAGCGCGATCGTGTAGGGATTCCGCTGGCTGGCCGGCATCTTGTTGGCGATTCGTTCCCCCATCGCGACCGCCGTCGGTTGACGATCACGATCGAGGTCGAGCGTCATACTGAGATAATCGTCGCACCTTTCCTGGATGCGAAACAGTTCACGCTCACGCTGCAAATCCGCTGGAAATCCGTCTTGATTCGACAAATTCACGAGTGCGGTCTTGGGATGCGACAACCGCGTCAGCAATCTTGATTGCTGGCCACGGTGGAAACCACGCGTGCCAAATTCATAGCTGATTTTGGGGAACCGAATCCCGGTTGCCTCCGATCGGCGTGCTGTCCAAGTTCCGACGCTGTGGGTCAACCCCACGGACGGCCCCGTTCGCTCATACGGGGCGATCATGAATAGTGATGGTTGCTGCATCGATTCGCAAATCACTTCCACTTTGACGCTGTCATACGATGCGGCGTCCAGCGGATTCGAGTCGGTGTACATGGGCGGCACCGCTTTCTCGCCGAACGTGGTGACTTCGCTCGCCGCAGACCACTTCGCGCCGTGTCCCGTCCCCGGTGGATTCGCGTAGTACAATTCCATCACCCGACCGCGAATGTAAATTCCCTCAGCCACCAAGTAAGGACGAATGGTCTTAGCCAGCGTCA
>JBBSJZ010000502.1:0-4710 GCA_038256795.1 Pirellulales bacterium
GGAAGTGTATCACTTCTGCGTCAGCCAGAATCGAATTAAGATGGTGCCTGATTGAGCGGTGTATCACTTCCGAAATGCGAGACTTAATTTTCATTAACATCAAATAATAACCGGGGCATTTGAGTTGGTTTTTCCTGTTACACGCATTTTATGGGCCTTGTCCGACCAAATTATGAAGTTCGGCTCGCCAGCGGGATGGATCAGCAGCGAAACCCAATAAATTCCTACCGCTAAACGAGGCAATTTCACATTTCGGGATACGCTATTGACCCCCAGCCTAATCGTTAGGAAATCGTCATAGTGTGAAGAATTGAATTCCGCTAGTATTATGTGGTCTGCCGAATATATGGCAAGTCGCAAGTACGAAAGCGCCACGCAAATATCTGAGGTGAATTCGATTGAGACCTCTATGCCTTCGCCCTGTTCAACGCAGTTTGTTATTGATGCTTTGAGACCGCTGATTCCTTCAGCGGTATGGACGGAAACGTTTGCTTCAAGGATTCGTTCGTATGCCCTGTGGTATGCCTCAAAAACATTGCCGACCGATCCACTCGAACAAATTCGTCCTCTTTCAAGAAAAAGGCCTTTGGTGCACGCCCTACGCACTAGTTGTTCGTTGTGGCTGACAAATACTACTGCGGAAAACGCTAGGAGTTCGCTTATGAGACTCATCGACTTCACTCTGAATGCTGCGTCGCCCACCGATAGCACCTCATCTACCAGCAACACGTCCGGTTTGATCATAAGCACAGCAGTTGCAAAGCCGAGACGAACAGTCATCCCAGAACTGAATGTCCGGACGGGACTGTCAATAAACTCATCTAATCCAGAGAGTTCAATGATAGCATCGAGCCGGTCCGTAATCGATTTCGATCCTAGCCCTAGTATTGACCCGTTAATATAAATATTTTCTCTCGCGGTGAGGATCGGATTGAAGCCGGCTCCTAGCGCGATGAGCGCACTCATTTTTCCTCGGATTGTGATTGTGCCCAGATCCGGCTTTATCAAACCGCTCAGGAGTTTGAGGAGGGTGGTTTTACCCGCTCCATTGTGCCCAATAAGCGCGAGACATTCACCACGTTTCAGTTCGAAACTGATGTCTTGGTTTGCCCAAAATTCATCTTTTCGCAGTTGATGCCTTGAATTTCCGGCGCTGAAAACATCACCGCAGGAATCGGTTACTCCATACCACAGACTTTTCCTTAAGTCCCGGCAGAATTTCTTTCCGACATTTTCGGCAGTTATAAGCGTGTCTGTCATGGTTCAGCTGTTGATTAATTTTTGTGCAACGAAGTCTTGTACATCAAGAATGCCGACAGGCATTCCGTGCTGATCGACCACTGGAATCTCATCGACACGATGCTCTCTCACCAATTGAATGGCGTCGCGGACCAAATCGGTCGCGACAAGATGGATTGGATCCGTCGTCATCATTGACTCGATCGGACGTTGCAGAACGTCGGTGCCTCGCGTCGCTAGGAGCCTGCGCAGATCGCCGTCGGTGAAAATACTTGAGAGCTTACCCTGCTCGTTTACGATCAGAATTGCACCGCAGCGTCGCGGGATCTTTTCGGCCTCACGCAAAATCTCTGCAACACTTGATCCGCCACTGGCCAACGCCACGTTCTTGCCCACCTCAAATCTCAACACCTCTCCGACGGGCATCAATTGCTTTCCCAGCATCCCGCCCTGATGCCGTTTCTGAAATTCTTCGAGACTAAACGCTCCTCTCTGACTGACCGCCAACGCGAGCTCGTCGCCGAGTGCGAGCATCGCCGCTGTCGACGCGGTGGGAGCTAGATTGTACGGGCAAGCTTCGGTGATATCACCCACGCTGATCGCCACGTCGCTCAGACGTCCTAGACGCGATGTACGCGATTTGCTGATGCTAATGATCGGTACAGAATCCTGACGTAGAATGGCAGCTAATCCCAAAACCTCTTCCGTCGTTCCGCTGAAACTCAATAGCAAAGCAAAGTCATTTATTCCGACGCGACCCAGGTCCCCATACACGGCTTCGGTCGGGTGCATGAAGTGGCTTGGTGTGCCAGTGCTCGAGAGAGTTGCGATAATTTTTTCTGATCAAGCCACTCTTTCCGACCCCACTGACAATGACATTGCCAGAAAGCGTCGAAAGACGATCAACGGCCCAGCGAAACTGGTCATCGAGCAATTCCGACGCACGACGCACCGCCTCGCTTTCCTGGAGCATCACTTCCTTGGCGAATTGACACGCATCAAGCTGGATGGCGGCTTTGGCGTTCATCATGCTTGGCAACTTGTTCAAATACAGATCAGAATATTAAATCAGTTTAACGATCAAGTTTTGAAGATATGTCCCGTATTCATTCTTCATATTGGCTGCGAGCTTATGCAACTGATCCGCATCGATGAAACCCTTTAAAAAGGCAATTTCCTCGGGACACGAAATTTTCAATCCCTGACGTTTTTCAATCGCTGCGACGAAATTACAGGCGTCCAGCAATGAATCTCGAGTTCCCGTATCAAGCCAAGCGAAACCTCGCGAGAAGAGTTCGACCGATAATTGTCCCAATGCCAAATACACATTATTGACGTCGGTAATCTCCAGTTCCCCACGGGGCGAGGGTTTTAACTCCGACGCAATCTGTACCACGCGATTGTCATAGAAATACAAGCCCGGTACCGCGTAAGCCGATTTCGGTTTCTCCGGCTTTTCCTCCAGTGAAACGACCCGACCCTCGGAGTCAAATTCGACAATCCCGTATCTCTCCGGGTCTTGGACCCGATATCCAAACACCGTCGCGCCGCTTGTCTGGGACGAAACCGATTGCAATATCTTGCTGAATCCCTGGCCATAGAAAATATTGTCACCCAGCACCAGGGCGACGGAGCTGTCACCAATGAAATCACGACCGATGATGAAGGCCTGGGCCAGACCATCAGGGCTCGGTTGTTCGGCATAAGATAGCTTCAGTCCCCATTGCGACCCATCGCCCAACAATCGCTCAAATCCGGGCAGATCATACGGCGTGGAAATCAACAAGATGTCCTGGATCCCCGCAAGCATCAACGTTGACAGCGGATAGTAAACCATCGGCTTGTCGTAGATCGGCAATAGCTGCTTGCTGACCGCACGAGTGATCGGGTGCAGACGAGAACCGGATCCGCCGGCGAGAATGATTCCGCGACGGGGTGGAATAGAGTTTTCGAGTTGCGAGTTGCGAGTTGCGAGATTAGACATGGAGGTGGCGAGTTGCGAGTTGCGAGTTGCGAGTTTGGTTAGCCACTTTTTGGCTATTGTTAGTGCTTAGCTTTTGCGCGATGACGTTGGAGCAGGGCGTCTAGCATCTTTCCCAACTGGGAGGCTTCGTCCATCCACTGTTTTGCCCCGTCTGGTGGTAACAGGCCTGCCTTCATCCCAATAAGAGCTTGTGTGCGAACTTCACCAGCTGAGCCTTTCGCGATCTTCAAGAATTGTGCGATCTCAGCATCACTGTTTCGCTCGTAACCTTCGGCAATGTTTGATGCGATCGACAATGCACTACGCGTTAACTGGTCACGAAAACCAAAGTCTCGCATTTCGCGAGTTTCCCGGTAGATTTCGGCAGACAGCTCAACTGCCCTTTGCCAAACCAATAGATCCTCGTAGCACCCCATTTTCTATCCCGGACTCGCCTCTCGCAGCTCATCACTCGCAACTCGTCACTCCCAACCGTTCTCGTTGGTACTTTCCGCTGGTGACTCGCTCGATCCAGGTCGTGTTGTCGATGTACCACTGGACGGTTTGGCGGATGCCGTCGGTAAAATTGAAGGCGGGTGTCCAGCCGAGCTCGTTCTTGATCTTCGTGGCGTCGATCGCGTAGCGGCGGTCATGGCCGGGACGATCTTTGACGTAGGTGATCAGGTCTTCGCACTGGTGCGTCAAGTCGGGAAGCAGTTCGCTGACCGTACGGCATATCGTTTTGACGATGTCGATGTTGGTCTGTTCACAGTCGCCGCCGACGTTGTAGGTTTCTCCAACTTGGCCGTTTTCCAGAACGCTTTCGAGCGCGGAGCAGTGGTCGTCCACGTACAACCAGTCACGGACGTTGAGTCCATCTCCGTAAACGGGCAGCGGCTTGCCCTCGATCGCGTTGAGCGTCATCAGTGGAATCAGCTTTTCCGGAAACTGGTACGGCCCGTAGTTGTTGGAGCAATTGGTGATCAGTGTGGGCAAACCATAGGTGTGTAGCCACGCTCGCACCAAGTGATCCGAAGATGCCTTGGATGCCGAGTAGGGCGAGTTGGGTGAGTAGGGCGTGGTTTCGGTGAAGTAACCTTCGGCACCAAGCGAACCGTAGACTTCATCGGTCGAAACGTGCAAGAAGCGAAAGGTTTCTTGAGCCTCCGTCGGCAGCGATCTCCAATAGCCGAGCGTCGCATTAAGCAGTCGAAAGGTACCGTTGATGTTCGTTTCGATGAACTCGCCCGGTCCGTCAATCGATCGATCGACATGAGATTCCGCGGCAAAGTTTAAAACGGCGTCGGGCCGATGCAACTCCAGTAGCGACTTCACCAATTCCGCGTCACCAATGTTGCCTTGAACGAAGACATGATTCGGGCCTTCCGCTGGGATGGAATCCAGATTGCCTGCGTAAGTCAGCGCATCGAGATTGATGATCTTGTATCGACCGGACCGGACTACGCGACGCACGAAACAGCCGCCGATAAAGCCGGCGCCACCGGTGA
>JBBSJZ010000503.1:0-4709 GCA_038256795.1 Pirellulales bacterium
CTCCCCTATATCATGTCCGTGGCGATGCGCCACCGATGCTATTGATCACGGGCGATCGCGAATTGGAGATGCTCGGTCGTTACGAAGAAAATGCTTATCACTGGCGAATGCTCAAGGTCGCCGGACACCCCGACGTGACGCTCATTGAACTCGGCGGTTTCAATCACGGACAAATGGCGACACCGGCACATTCCCTACTACTGGGATTCGTGAAGAAGGTGTGCGATGGCAACCGACACGAGTGACGAATGGACACCCACGTGAGCTACATGAAGGAAGCGACCGGCATGACGAAAATTTTCCCGTCGCCGATCCGGCCACTGCGGGCGACAGCCACGATTTTGGCGAGTACTTCGTCACATCGCGTGTCGTCGACCCAGAGCGTGATTTCGACTTTGGGAACGAACGCTTCGGAGTATTCGGTTTCCTGGTACTCGTCGAGGTAGCTCTTTTGTCGCCCGTAGCCCTTCACTTCCATGACGGTCATGGCCTCAAGCGGTGCTCGCCGCAGGGAAGTGAGCACAATGTCAACCAAATGCGGACGGACAACGGTCACGATTTGCTTCACGCTTGCGACTCGGTGTTCTTGCGGGCAATGATCTGGTCAAGTTCGGTGCGTAACTTCGGCAGGATCTCGTCGTAAGCGAACGCACCGAGCGCCTCAGTCCCCCGCTTCAAGTTGACTCGCGTCGGTCCGCACCACAGGCCCAAGTCGGCATCGTCGGTTTCACCGGGACCGTTCACGCGGCAACCCATCACGGCGATCGTGATCGCGTAATCTTTCGCGAATTCCGTCATCTCCTTGACACTTTGCGCCAAGTCGATGAAGGCTTCGTTCTCCACCCGCGAACAACTCGGACAACTGATGATATTCAACGCCTTGTCATTGAACTTCACCACGCTGCGAACGCGTCCGGCGTAAATATCTTCGATGATTTCAAGCCCCGCTGCGATCTCCTCCGGCTTGCGATCGTTCGGGACGGTGAGTGAGACACGAACAGTATCGCCGATGCCACGACCGATCAGTTGCTCGAAGGCGATTCGGGTTTTGATGATGCCGTCGGGCGGCATGCCGGCTTCGGTTACGCCCAAGTGCAGCGGCACATCAGGTCGCGCTGCGGCGAACTGGCGATTGACTTCGACGACCTTCGCCGGATCACTATCCTTGAGCGAAACCACGTAGCGATCGAAACCGAGCGAGTCGACAAAGGCGCAATGCTCCAGTGCGCTTTCCAGCATCGGTGTAATGGAATCCTCGGGGTCGTACTTTTCTTTCTTGGCCGGATCGACGCTGCCACAGTTCACGCCGATACGGATCGCACAATCATGCAGCTTCGCCTGGTCGATGATGAACCGTACTTTATCTTGCCAGGGTTTGTCGCGTTGATGGTGATAGAGGTGTCCGGGGTTGTAGCGAATCTTGTCGACGAACGGGGCGACAAGCTCGGCGAGCTTGAAGTTCTCTTGCAAATCGACGGCGAGATTGGCGGTCGTTAACTTGCGGATTTCACCGAGTGCCATTGCGTCCGCGTCGCTGTCGACGGCAATCCGCACCACACCGGCGCCGCGTTCCCTCAGCGCCTCGGCCTGGCTCGCAGTTGCGGCGATATTTTGTGTCTTCGTCGCCGTCATGCTTTGCACGGCGATGGGCGAACCGCCACCGATGAAGATGTTTCCGACGGCGACGCGGCGAGTCGGATTTCGCTGGATGGTCATGAAGATTGGGTGGTGTGGTGAAATGTTCTCAAATCCGAAACGAGGGCGAATCCCCTCCGCGGCTGGCAATGGCCCGACCGCTTTTCGATATCCTAAGATACCCGATTGCCTAGTGATCGAGCAGGGCGGCGGCGATCTGGGCCACCAGCGGAAGCAGCTCGTCACGCGATCGCTCCAGCGTCGCCGCTCGTGAGCCCGTCAAACCGTGGCGCTCGACATCCTCGAGATCATGGCTGATCCGATCAAATGCTTGGGCAATGGTATCCGCTGAGCGTTGGAGTGACGGCAGATCCCCCCGACGGCCCAGTTCTAAGTGCAACTGCTTCGCGGCTTCGTGCATCTCGATCGCTGCGCGCGTGATCGCGTCGCGATAGGTGCTGGGTTGCAAGTAACGCTCGTAGCGCTGCACATCGGCTCGGAAGTACTCCATGCTGCCTTCGAGCGACGCGGCCGCCATGAGCAAGCTTTCGTAATCCAGCGACGGTGTCGATACTGAGCCGCCTTCGCCCAAACCTTGGCGCAACCCACCACAAACGCGATCCATCTCGGCGATCGAATTGCGATCCACCGTGGGCAAGGAAACGAGCTTTCCACGAATGCTATTCCAAGTCGTATCAATGTCCACCACGAGTGACGCGAGATCCTGTAGCGGCGCACGTTGCTCGGCCAACTCCACGAGACGACCGCATTTGCCATCGAGTTGCCGACTCGCCGTCACGATGCGAGCCTCTTCATCGCGCGTTAGCGACGCCATCGCGCGCATCGAAAGCTGTTCGAGTACAACGCCGAACGCTTTTTCGAGCCGCGCGGCCTCGGCACGAAGATCCAACTGGGGTGACAGCGGCGGCATCCACATCAGCGCGTAGGTCTCGGTGCCGCACTCGCCGATGCGGTCCAATCGCATTTGCACGTGTGGATCTCGCACCGCAGCGACTCGAGCGGCGACGCGTTGCCAGCGGCCCACAAAGTCCGTGAAGCGAGTAACGATGGTTTCATAGTTCGCGTCGTTGGCGTTGTTGCACTCGGTCAAAAGTTGTTGGCGAAGCAGTCGGACATCGCGCACCAGCGTGTCGCGATCAGCAGGCGGGAGCGACGAGATCGACAAATCATCCATCAACGATTGCATGTACGTCGCCGCAGTCAGCATGACTTGGCGAAGTCGCTCGCGATCGAATTGTGGTTGCACCCCGAGTTGCCGAGCCATGAGCGAACACCATCGATCACAATCGCGAATCGACGTCGTACATGTGGGACTCAATCCGTCGAGGAATCGCAATTCGAATGACAATTGACGCCAACGCCTATCGAGATCGCAGTAGGGGTCGAGCAATGTTTGTGGCGCCTCAAGACCGTCACATCGACCGAGCAACGCACGCGTGTCAGCGGTCACTCGAAAGGCATCGGGAACGAGCGAGCGAATCGCAGGATTCGTCGCCGTACCCCGTCTCAACTCTTCGACGAGCGGATCGATCGACGCATTGAACTTCACTAAGTTTTCTACAAACGCGGCCGCCTCGCGTGTCTTGACGGTGAGCGTGTTCGGCTTCGCGGACGACGACGATTGAGGCGGTCGCGACGGAGGCTTGCGCGGATTGCTGTCGGTCGCCCTTGGATTGGTCGCCGGCGAATTGGGACGCAGGTCACCACGCGGATCAAAGGGAGCTCGTGTCGCTGGCGAAGCGGGGCCGAGCGGGCCGGGTGGGAAGATCGACGGTGGCACCGCAACTTCGCGCGGGTCGAGGTACTGGGTCGCCGGCGGGTTGAGCTGTGATTCGACGTCGCTGCGTTTTTGCTGTTCACGACGCATTTGGGCTTCCGCCACCGTGCGAAACATTTCTTCCAGGAATCAACCCTGTTGGGCTGCACAACGATTCGTCGTGCCGGCCAGTCCCGACCCAGCGATAACAACGGCGACGATGAACCAACGCGGCAACATGGGAACGCATCCAGCAAGATACAGACAAGACTCGGTCAACGCACACGGCGGCGGCCGAGTTAGCAAAGCGTGAACACGTGCATTGTAGCGTCCTAGGCCATGAGCAGGATGGCCAGCGCGTCCAGGTAACGATTCACCGTTTCTGCGGAGACTTTTTCCCAGCCAATGAGTTCTTCCGTATCCGCCCGGTTCAATGCCGATCTTCTCGACGAAAAATACGCAGCCTGGAAGCGCGACGCTCGCTCGGTCGGGGCCGACTGGTCGGCATTTTTCGAGGGTTTTGAAATCGGCGCGGCGCAGCTGACTTCGCGCAATGGCGACGGCGCTGCGCTCGGGGCGGGAGCCAATGGCGGGACCGCTTCCGATACGGCGACGAACAGATCCGCCAAGGCGGGTGCCGACGGCAAGCCCAGGCTGAGCTTGGTGCAGCGCGCCCGCATCGTCAGCTTGGTGTACACCTATCGTGCGCTCGGGCATACCGGGGCGCATCTGGATCCCTGGGCGACCGCGGAACCCGAGGCACCGCATCTGACCCTGGAAGCTCACGGATTCTCCGAGGAAGATCTCAGTGCGGAGGTCTCGACGCGGTTTTTCCGAAGCGGCGCGACCATGACGCTGGGCGAGCTGATCGGCGGCTTGCAGGCGATCTACTGCGCCAAAATCGGCTTCGAGTACATGCACATCCACAATCCGGAAGTGCGCCACTGGTTGCGGGAGCGAATCGAGGGTCGCGGACAGGGGCTGGCGGCGGATGTGGAGAGCGTGCGCGGTGCTTTGACTTCGCTGACCCACGCCGAGGCGTTCGAGCAATTTCTCCACCGCAAGTATGTCGGCCAGAAGCGTTTTTCGCTGGAGGGTGGCGAGTCGCTGATCGTCGCGCTCAACGGCATCTTCGAAGCCTGCCCCGGGCATGCGGTGCGGGAACTGGTCATGGGCATGGCGCACCGCGGTCGGCTCAACGTGTTGGCCAATTTTTTGCACAAGCCGCTCGATGTCGTGCTCTACGAGTTCTCGGAGAACTACGTTCCGAACCTCGTTGCCGGCGATGGCGATGTGA
>JBBSJZ010000504.1:0-4693 GCA_038256795.1 Pirellulales bacterium
CGTGGCGAAGAGTTTTGGCCACCCGTGTACGAGGAAGACGGCATCCAAATCGGGGCTTACTTTGTCCAGTACGAAAACACCGATGCCAAGCCGAGTCGCGACGACCTGCTCTATAACACCGGCGGCGCCGCCCAAATCATGCCGCTACCGCGGAGTGCAGTTGCCCGCCGCATGGCGAAACGCTAGGTCGGGCGACTATCCGACGAGTTTTTGAATGACTTCACCGTGAACATCGGTGAGGCGGTAGGGGCGGCCGGCGTGAGTGAACGTGAGTCGCTCGTGGTGGATGCCGAGTTGATGCAAGATCGTCGCCTGGATGTCGTGGACGTGGACGGCATCTTCGATGGGGTGGAAACCGAGGTCGTCGGTCTTGCCGATCGTTTGGCCGACGCGGATGCCGCCGCCGGTCATCCACATCGTGAAGGCTTGCGGGTGATGGTCGCGGCCGAGCGAACGCCCGAGTGCCGCGCTCGCCTCGACCATCGGAGTGCGTCCGAACTCACCGCCCCAAACGACGAGCGTCTCGTCGAGCATGCCACGCTGTTTCAAGTCCGTAATCAGTGCCGCACAGGCTTGGTCGATACTCTGGCACTGACTACGCACACCGTTCTCGACGTCGCTGTGATGGTCCCATCCCGAATGATACACCTGGACGAATCGAACCCCGCGCTCGCACAAACGGCGTGCGAGTAAACAATTGTTGGCGAACGAACCGTTGGGCGTCTGCGAAGCCCCGTACATCGCCAACGTCGATTCCGATTCTTGATCCAACTCCATCAGTTCCGGCGCCCGGGCTTGCATCCGATACGCCATTTCATAGGCCTCGATGCGCGTTCGAATTTCGCTCGCGCCGATCGACTCATATCGCTTTCGATTGAACTCACCGATCAAATCGAGCGTCCGCCGCTGAGTTTCTCGGGTGACGCCGACGGGGTTGGTGACGTCGAGAATCGGATCGCCCTTGCCGCGAAACGGCACGCCCTGGTGTTCGCCCGGCAAGAAGCCTGAGCTCCACATTGCGGCGCCGCCCGACAGACTTCCGCCGCTCGTTAAAACGACGAAACCGGGCAGGTCGTCGGCCTCGCTGCCGAGCCCATAGGTCAGCCACGATCCGATCGCTGGACGTCCCGGAAGGGGGCTGCCCGTGTTGACGAAAATCTGGGCCGGGGCGTGATTGAATTGATCGGTGTGAACGCCGCGGATGATCGCCAGGGAATCGGCGACCGAGGCCAAGTGGGGCAATACTTCGCTCATCTCGGCTCGCGATTCGCCATGCTTCGCAAACTTAAACCGGGGCGCCAAAACGGCTGCGTCGGGCTGAATGAAGGCGTATCGCTGGCCCGCAATCACCGCTGGCGGAATCGGCTTCCCCTCGAGCCGAATCAATTCCGGCTTGTAGTCGAACATATCCAATTGGCTCGGCGCCCCGGCCATGAACAAAAAGATCACTCGTTTTGCTTTGGCGACGGGATGCATTCCGAGTGACGAAGATTCACCGGCGAGTGCTCGCGCCGATCCCGCGAGTAGCGACGTGAGCGCGAGTTTGCCGACCCCGATTCCGCAATCGGCAAACAATTGTCGTCGGGTGATGTGGGGTAGATTCATGGGACCGTGATCACTTCGTCAAGATTCAGGAGTGCTCGAGCCACCAACGTCCAGCGCTCGTCGGCGGACTCAATTTCGCCGGCCAGTTCATTGGCAAACTGCAACAGGGATGTCACTTCGTCGTCCGTGGGCTCTCGCGTGAGAAAACGCCGAAAGAGATCGACGACGATCTCGCGATCACTCGCGTGAGTGCTGCGCAGCGATGCCGTCGCAGCCTCCCGGGCCAACTCCATGAACATCTCGTCATTGAGCAGGGTCAAGGATTGCAGCGGCGTCGTGCTCTGGTCACGCCGAGCCAAGCACGTTTCGCCGGTGGGTGCATCAAAGACGGCGAAGGCCGCGAATGGCGCCGTCCGTTTGCGAAACGTGTAGACGCTGCGCCGGTACCGATCACCACCGACCGATGCGGGCCACGAACCGCCACCATAGGCCAATTCATAAACGCCACCGGGCTGGGGCGGATAAACACTCGGTCCGCCTTGGCCGCGCACCAGCACGCCCGCCGCCACCAAAATCGCGTCGCGGATCTGTTCCGCCTTGAGTCGACGGTACGGATGCACCGCGAGCAAGCGATTGCCGGGATCCGTCGCCGACGGCCTCGCCACCCGCTGTTGGTAAGTGGCTGAGCCGACGAGTTGGCGATGCAATCGTTTCAACGACCAGCCATGACTCGCGAGATCGACCGCTAACCAATCGAGTAACTCCGGATGCGTCGGCGGCTCAGACTGGGTGCCATAGTCGCCCGACGTGCGCACGATGCCCTCACCGAAACACTGGCGCCAGGCGCGATTGACGGCCACGCGCGCCGCGAGCGGATTCGAGTCGCTGACCAACCACCGAGCGAACTCAAGTCGATTCGCGGGATCGGCAACGGTGGTCGATGCGAATTCGTCGGGTACGCCCGGCGCAACACTCTCGCGTGGTTGCAAGTACTCGCCGCGATGATGTCGGTACGACGGTCGATAATCGACCGGATCCCGCTCCTGAAGAACGAGTGCCTGGGTCAGCTCGGGCAACTGTTCATCGAGTCGCTCGAGTTGCTTACGCTGCGGGTCGAGCAACTCACTGCGACGAATGTATTGTCGATAAATATCGCCCAGCCGTGGCGGCGATATTGGTTCGCCGAGTCGGGTGGCGATCGCGAGCTCTCGCTCCACCGCTTCCTCGTGTGCGCTGGCGACAACGACTTCGCCCGTTCGCGTCGTCGTGGCGATGCGAAAGCGGCCGAGCGCGGCGGCAAAGTGTCGTTCGAATAGCAAGCGAACGGTCCAAGGTTGGTCGGATGCAAACGGCTTAGCAAAATTCACGACGAGTCGATTGGCTCGATGCTCCTGCGTCGCGGTTGACCAACCGGTGCTGCCATCGCCATCGAGAACACCGGCGGCATCGGCGGATCCGCTGCCGATGGAGATTTTACCGAAGCTGTGGGACGCATCCCGCAGCTTGACGACTTCCCCATCGGCCTCGACGGACAATTCGCTCAAGAAGAAATCGCCACGTCGGCCTTCGTAAAACGCCATGCCGGGGCCGCCCGCGGGCAGTGTTTCATGCGGCATGACTTCCAATCGCAACGCCGTGAGGGTCTCACCCGATGGCGTTGCCGGGAACGTCAGTTCGTAGACTTCACGCTTGGTGGTGTCGCCGGCGGCAAGGATAGAACCGTCGTCGAGCGTTTCCAATCGGGGCGTCGTCGCCGCCATCGACTGCGGTTGCTGGATCGTCCACTCGTTGGCTTGGGAGCGCTGGGTCGCGAGCCAGGCAGCGAAGTCGGCACGCACTGCATCGAGTTGAGCCGTGACTGGGGTATCGTCGCCAAAGTATTGCCGGAGGGTCGCTTGTTCGACCGCCGCAATCTGGGATTGCAATTGCTGTTGTTTCACTCGCGTCGTTTCATCGACGAGTGCGATCTCCGGTTCATCGGCTTGGTTGAGTAAGGCAAAGAGAGAATAGAAATCGTCATGCGTGATCGGATCGTACTTGTGCGTATGGCACTGGGCACATCCCACGGTCAATCCCATCCACACCGTGCCGGTCGTGCCGACGCGATCGATCATCGCGTAGTAACGATACTCAAGCGGATCGATGCCGCCCTCTTCGTTGAGCATGGTGTTGCGATGAAAGCCGGTCGCGATCAAGTCGGCTTCACTGGGACGATCCAGCATGTCACCGGCGAGTTGCTCGACGGTGAATTCGTCATAGGGCTTGTCGCTGTTGAGCGAGTTGATGACCCAGTCGCGATAGGGCCACATCGTCCGTGGTCGATCTTTCTCATAACCGTTGGTATCGGCGTAACGGGCTAAGTCGAGCCATGCGGCAGCCATGTGCGGACCATACTCAGGCGACGCGAGCAATTCGTCGATCAACCGCCTCAGTGCTGTGGGGCTGGGGTTGTTGACGAACCGATCGACTTCCTCGGGCGAAGGTGGCAAACCGGTCAAGTCCAGATGCAACCGCCGCACCAAATCACCACGATCGGCCGGGGCGGTTGGCTCAAGCTGCGCATCCTGCATCCGACGGAGCGTGAATCGATCGATGACCGTGTTGCACCAACCCTCAGCCGCGACGGCGGGGATCGGAGCTTGATGCGGCGGGGCAAACGCCCAGTGAACTTGATAGTTCGCTCCCGCATCGATCCAGGTCGTTAACTGGTCGACCGCCGTGGCATCCAAACGCGGCCCCTTACCCGGTGGCGGCATCTGTTGATCGGGATCATCACTCGTGATGCGGGCGATCAATTCACTCGCGGACGCGTCGCCCGGAGCGATCGCTCGGTAGCCCCCCAGGTCCGCGGTCGCGTCAGCGAAAACATCGAGTCGCAAGTCGGCTTCGCGAGCATCCCCGTCCGGGCCGTGGCAGGTGAAGCAGTGCTTCGCGAGCAGCGGCCGAATGTCTCGGTTGAACTGCACCTCGTTCGCGAAGATTGAACCCGTTGACCCTGGAGCCGTTAAACCAGCGATCAACAACAACGACACGATCGTCGCGTGGAACAGTGGAAGGGATACGCGCCGGCCCCCCAACATAACCTGGGAAAGCGGCGCGAATCGCTGGGGTTTGGGTTGGAAACTCATCTGTTCCATTGTAGCATCAA
>JBBSJZ010000505.1:0-4683 GCA_038256795.1 Pirellulales bacterium
CGTCCAGTTCGATCCAAACCTCGTCGCCACATCTCGCAAGATCCTCCCAATGAACGATCTTGCCGCCCAGTAGGTGTTGACGTGTCGTGATTTCCCAGACCACCGTCGCTGGTTCGATTGACGCAGCAACAGGGCTGGGCTTGGGCAGGACGGGATCGCAAGATGAGTCGGGCATTAGTTTTGAGTGGCGACCTGGATGGCGTCAATTTGCGTGAACTTACCTTCTTGCATGTTTGCTCCTCCGACCATCAACAGCTTGCCTTCGCCCAGCGGCAACATGCGGTGGAAGAATCTCGCGGGCTCCGTTTTTGCAATCGTTGTCCATGACTTTCCGTCGGCGGCTAAGCGATGAACAAATCCGTCCATGGTGCTGACATACAAATTGCCACCGGTCGCGAAAGCTGATGAACCGAATCCCGACATGCCTTCGCCAGGAACCGATGGGCCTTGCTTCCATGAGTCACTCGACGCGTCGTAGACGTCAACTCGCGTTGTCGGACCGCCTTCTGGCTGCATCCCACCGATGACGAACAGTTTTTCATTGTGAGCCGCGACGCTGATCGCACGACGTTGAAATGGTGGCTGGGCGAGTGATTGCCATTTTGCATTCGGATCGGAAACGTCCAATGACCACGCGGTTTGATGCCATGTGCTCTCCTCACTTTCTCCCTCGAGCGTCCAACCACCAAAGACGTAAACCTTGCTGCCGAGCACCGCAGCATCGAGCGACGATCGCGATTCGGGGAGCGGTGTCAGTGCGGTCCAAGACTCGGTGGTCGGATCGTAGCTGGAGACGTCGGTTTGCGAGCGAAGGTCGTGATCATCGCCTGCTTCATTGACGGCGGTGAATCCGCCGATGCGAATGATGCGATCGCCGTTGGCGACCAATGCCAATCCTTGCAGCGAAGGACCGCTGGTGAGCTTCCGCCAATGACCGGATGTTCCGTCGGATACGTGCAAGCACCAGAACCGATCGGACTGTTCCTCGGTCGAGTACGAATGCGCGCTGCCGGTGTGTCCGCCATAGACGTACAGATTCCCGCCAGCAATCGCGGCACCGAAACTTGTCAACGGTTCGGGCAAGTCGGGCAATCCCGACGGCACAATCGAGGCCCCACTGTTGGAGTCGACTTTCGGCGGAGCCGTTTTTTCGAAGGACGATTTTTTTGATCGAAGACCGCTGACAAACGTCGCGGTCAAGTAGTCGGCAGAACTTGCGTAGGCTTCGCCATTCAACGTTCCTTTGGCATCCTTGTTCGTCACGCCGACCAGCACCGCATTGAGGCCCGACTCAACTTCGGACGCTGTAAAATGGACGACGCCGTCAGCGTTGGTAGCGCGGTTCGCCTCTTCGTGGCCCTCTTCGCAAAACAATTTCACATCGGTGCTGGAGAGTGGCTTGCCGTCTTGCAAGACGGTGACACTGACGCCTCCATCGTCAGCCGCACGGATGAGCGTTTGTAGTGGCGAACCTTCTCGAGGTTCGCTCGGCCATGCAGCGGACGCATCATCGGACAGATGTTCAACGTGGTACGTCAACTTCATGCCGTGGTAGAGTCCATAGGTCACGGTGCCGAATAGCTCGCCCGAACGATCGAGCGTCGTCACGCTTCGTACGCCGACCCATTTGTCATCACTAATTGGTGTTGTTTCAATACGCGAATCATTATCGCGATGGTGAAGCTGGATCGCTTGAACGTTCTCCGGCATCGGGTACGTTCGGTCGTTGGTCGATTCTCCGAACCACATGATCGCGTGGCCGTCATCATCGGTCGCCAACCAGGGGAAATGGGCTTGGGCCATGCCGCCGCAAGCAAACACTAAGAAAACGGCGAATCGGATACGTTGATTTAGTTTCATGGGAGTTCTCGTATTGCGTCGGGAAAATGAGTTGGTTTATCGGGTCGTTAAGGCAAACTCGAATCGGTTTGCATTGTCTTGCAGGACGGTCGCGTGCAGCAATCCCGGAGACTGGTATTTCGCAGGAACGGTTCTCGACCTTAGTGGATCTCGATCGCCGCTTTGGATGGAACCCATGGCTTGCTCGAGTTCAGGTTCGATCGGTGTCACGAGCACATGATGCTCACCGATGGTCGGGCCATTTTCGTTGAGTAGCGAAAACGATCCCTGGTTCACGGTGGCAACCGCATCGTGCCCATCGGCGTTGGCAACAAAGCGAACGAGCGCCTGGGCAAGCGGCTTGCCATCGAGCGTCACCGTTCCTTCGACACTGACTCTGGGCACTGCTGGCTCTGCGCCGCAACCCGCCAACAGCAATGCCGCTGACAGGATGCAACCACTCAAGTGATGGGAGGTATTCATGGCGCATCCGCCACCACTTCGAGTCCCGATCGGGTCGCCAGCGCGTTGAGTAACTCGCGATCAATGAACTCCGATGTGAAACGAACACTGCCATCACCGAACAAGAAATGCACGCCGCCATCGTGCATACTTTGGAAGCCACCGTTGTTGGCGGCGTTGTGAACGTTCAATTCTTTGAGCGTCGTTCCGAGTGAGACGGCCGGATAGCCGAGCACCCAGCGTGCGGTGCCCCACCTCACTTGCCCAGCCGATGCGGCTGGTGCTCTCCATAGAAAGTCCGCCATGTCGTAGGTGGTTTCGCCGAACGCGATCGTGTTGCTGCTTCCATCGCTCAAGTCACGGAACCCGGTGGCCGGATTGTGGTAGCCAAACGCAGTCCAGTTCAACCCGAACATGCCGTCGGCTTTTCGCATGTAATCATCGGTCCCTTCGCAAGCCAAGTAGCTCGTTGGACCACCGGTCTCGCCGTTGTTGGTATCGGGAACCAAGCGGGGAAGAGGCATCGACGGGCACAGGTACGTCGCAATCTCCTGGGCCGCGACGGCTTGGTTGTCCGGATGCGAGTAACTCTTGTTGAAGTCGAACTGATCGTAGGTATTGCCCTCTTCGAGAAACGGTAAGACGCCCGTCAAAGGGCCGAGAAAGTTGCTCAGTCGTGAGCCTTCAGGAAACTTGTCGAAGCTGCTGTGGTAGCTGTGCAGCCCCAAACCGATCTGCTTGAGGTTATTGCCGCAACTCATCCGTCTGGCCGCCGATCGGGCGGCCTGAACAGCGGGTAACAACAGTCCGGCAAGCACGCCGATGATCGCAATGACCACCAGCAATTCGATCAGAGTGAAGGCGGGGCGAGACGGGCGACGTTGCGCGGAGACGCGCAGAAACACTCTTGACATGGGAATCTCCAGCCAATGGGACACGGATCAAACACCGTCAGGAACATCCTGAAAGCGGATCGAGCGTGGCTGGCTAGAGAGCGGCGGGACCGCTCGTCGCTTGCTGCGTCGTCGACAAAAAACGCTTGTTGCGATTTGTTCTCATTAGCGTGCCAGGCGATCCGGGTTTTCACAAGCGGTCTGCTAGAGAAATCCGAAAATTTCTGAGGACGAAAGGGATTCCACGACTCGAAAGAGCAAAACGAGTTCGCGTCATGTTGATTCGCGAGTAATTTTTATGCGCATCAAGATCTTAAGAACCCACTCGTCCTACCAACCTTGCGTGATGACTTCGTGACCGGCCCGCGTGGCAATGTCACGCCAGAGTTCGAGTTCGATTGATTCTTTGATGCTGCGTACCGAGCCGTCGGTCAATGCGACTTGCACCAGACCGGTGTGATAACTTCGCGACGTGATCATGGCGTAGGTCGGGTTTCCGGCAGAGCCATTCTTGCCTTCTTGCCAAGAATTAAAATCCATCTCTTCGTAGGTTCTCCCGCCGCTCGCGTAGTGAATCCTGCTGTTGGGGCTCATCGCGGCGGTGAAGCCTGTATGGTGGACACGGCCATCGGGCCATTCGGTGTGTCCGGTGTCTTTGAAATCTGGGCCGCATGCGACGAGGGCTTCCGCTTCCGCTTGCGTCGAAGGCATCGTTATCGAGACCGGTCCGCCGTTGCGAGTGTAGGGCGTCCAAGCTTTCACTTCGGCAATCAAGAGCGTGTGCGACGTTCCGTCCAAACAATCGCGGAAACCCAAAAACGAATTTGGGTAAAACATTCCGTCGCCGCCCTTGCGAGTCGCCGGGTCACACACGAGCCAACGTCCGAAGTTGAATCCGTAGGTCGTCGGATAGAGCGAAGGGCGATTGTCGCTGAACACACGCACTTGATCGGTCAAGGGATCACTCGGGCACGCAAAGACGGGAACCTTGATCTTGTGAATCGCTCGCTGCCCATCCCATGCCAACGATAGGTCGATGCCGTCGTACAGATTCCCCTGCTCCAGTTGTGGTAGAACACGACCGTGGACGCCCCATGATCCGTTGTTAGCCGTATTGGTCACGCTCAAATCCAGAATGGCCGATGGGGGAAACTTCTTGAATGCACTCTCATAGTTGTGACATGCAAGCGAGATCTGTTTCAGGTTGTTGGAGCACTGCATTCGCCGAGCGGCCTCGCGAGCGGCTTGGACTGCGGGCAGCAAAAGGCCAACCAGAACGCCAATGATCGCGATAACAACTAAGAGCTCGATTAATGTGAATCCATTCTTGAGAGGCTTCATCAACGGTTCTTTCGCTTGGTGGTGAGCAATGAGACAATGGAAAAGAGCTTGGCGGCACAACCTGTGCCTGGTTACTTGTTAGCACGCATCATGCCAATGCATTCACCATCGCGATTGGTTGGCGTTTTCCATCACTTACGAACGGAAC
>JBBSJZ010000506.1:0-4656 GCA_038256795.1 Pirellulales bacterium
AAGAGTCCACCAGTCGTGGGCCAACGCAGTACAAACATCACTAATTAGGCGACGTTTCCAAATTTGAAGCACTAGCGACAGCGGTAGTCTCGGATCGACTTCCGATTCCACGAAACAGCTTTCAAAACCCGTTTAATCTCGGTCGTTAACTCCGCTGGCCAGTCTGGTTGAATCCGCCAGCGGGTTTTCACGCTTCGCCTGATATGCGGCCACGGCTCTATCCAACAAACTGGGAATTGCGAAAGCAATGTGAAGGGGAGGGACACGCTCGCTCAAGGACTTTCTCGTCGCTTTTAGGATGAGCCGCCGTGCGTTAGCATTCGGTTCATATTGCGAAAACCTGTTAACCAATTCCGCAAAGTATAGCGGTCCTGGATGCCATATCGGTTTAAACATAAGCCGTGATGATGGGTTTGTTACGATTCGCATCCGCGATGATGGTAGTGGCATCGCCGCTGACAAACTGAAAAGTTTTTTTGAGTTGTACACTCAAGTTGGGGACACGGGGGAGCGTGGATCGCCTGGTCTCGGTATTGACCTTTCACTTGTCAAGACTCTAGTCGAATTGCACTCCGGCAGTGAGATTGCGGAAAGTGAGGGAATCGGTCGTGGAAGTGTCCTCACCGTTCGCTTGCCGACGGTGGAAGCCCCAGTGTACGATGTTCCTGGACCGAGCGACTCCGATGCAATCACGAACAAGCAGTGGCGAACGTTTCGTATTCTGGTAGTCGAAGACCAGCGTGCTCTCCGACTGGTGATGGCGAGATTGCTCGAAAAACTGGGGCACATAGTGCAGGTTGCGGATGCGGGTCCTGAAGCGATTAAGTCGCTGGAGCGCTTCACACCCGAAATCATATTTTCTGATATTTCGATGCCGGGGATGAACGGTTACGAACGCGTTCGGATACTGCGACAACGTCCCGACACGACATCGGCTTTCGTCATCGCTCTGACCGGAAGTGGAACGGAGATTGATCGCAAATCAGCACTCGACTCCGGTTTTGATGAACATCTAGCAAAACCCGTGGATATTCAGAGTTGGCGGAAGCTGATTGAAAGTCTGTCTGTGACGACCCGATCTGTCGTTATATCAGCCGCAGTGCGTTAGAACCCGGTTAGGTTTGTAGGAACCGGACGCTAACGCGCCAGCGACTGAACTCTTGGCTGCGTCATCGGAATTGATGTGGCGCATCGTGGAATCCGCCATTCGCGATTGGCGGAAGCACTGATGTTCGGCCTTGAACTTTGCATGGACACTTTGAGTGGTTTCGTTGCGGTTCTCCTCTGATCTGTTCGGAGGAAGCAACGATGGTCTCTGCAATAGCGGGGATTCCCAGTCAAACGAAGGAGAATGAAAATGGATCGAAGAAACATGTTGGTATCGGCCGGTGCGGTCGCTTTGGTCGGCGTCGCGGCGGGAGTTTCCCGAGGGCAAGAGAGTGGAGCGGCGACGAAATTGACCGCTGGATTGGACAAGATGCACCAACGCTGTTTGGAGATCTCGCAGAGCTGTGAGTCGACTTGTAATGCGACGGTCAACCATTGCCTGACCCATTTGGCGGAAGGCCATAAAGAGCACGCGGCGTGTGCCGCTGTGGCCATGAGCTGCCAAGAATTTTGCGGCTTGAGCGCGAAACTGATTGCACGTTCCTGCACACTGGCTCCCGCCGCTTGTCAGGCCTGTGCGACGGCCTGCGATGCGTGCGCGACCGAATGTGAAAAAATGAAGTCCGATGTGCAAATGACCGCTTGCGCCGAAGCATGCCGAGAATGCGCCGCCGCCTGTCGCAAGATGGCTTAATTATCCACCGTCATCGCGTGACTTCAACTACATCGATGCAATGGAGTGCGTTGATTCGGGTTGAACTGAGCGGTCAGCAAAAATGGCGGAACCATCCATGGCTCCGCCGATTGGACGACAATGGTCAGTTTCGTGACGCAGCGGAAGCTTCACTCGATGTCGAAATATCTTCAGCTCCGGCCTGCTCGAAGATCTGCTTGGCCCTCGCAGTTTCATCCGAGTTTTCAGAGTGAACGGATACAAGGCAACGTCCTCCCTTGAGCTTACCTTCGTATTTTTTGGCCTCGTATTCGGGAATTCCCATGCCAATTAAAGCACCCGTGATGCTGCCAACGGCACCGCCTATCGCAGTGCCCGCCAGCGCAGCCATGATCGGCCCGGCGGCGATGAATGGTCCAACACCAGGAATTGCTAGAGCACCGATTCCTAAAAGCCAGCCGAGTCCGCCCCCCAAAACTGCACCGGTGCCTGCGCCAAGCGTGGCTCCTTCGGGTCCCTTGGTTTGATTGTCAACGGCAAAGTCTTTTGAACTTTGATCGTCGGGCATCAAGACGGAAATGTCGTTGGCCGTGAACCCTGCGGCTTTGAGGCGGTCGACAACGGTCGTTGCTTCGTTCGAAGTTTTCAGTGTGCAAAATATGGCGTGTGCCATGGAAGGATCCTTAAAGTGTGTGAAAATGTGTTTCAAGCTTTGTAGTCGTTTCTAATTAGCCGCCACGCATTTGCGTCCGGTTCTTTAATTTGCTTCGGTGACGTCGAGTTGACTGTCAACCATCGCATCGCCAGCGACTTTTCGGGCGATCGTTTCGATTTTCAACTTCTCTTCGGGTGTCGCGACCGGACCTCGAAGGGTGACTTTCCCATCTTGAGTCATGATCTTGACGTTCTGAGCGTTGACAGACATCTTGGTATCCACAACCTGACTTCGGATGCTAGCAGTGATGTCGATGTCCTTTTGATTTTCGTTTTGATCCATTGGCGTCTTCGCCGAGTCGCTTCGATCTCGCTGATTGACTGCCGAATTGTCGCTGTCAGTCGTCGATTGATTAAATTTGTCGCAACCACAAACCGCGAGAGCGAGCGTAAAGAGCACTGACGAGTATTTCATTTTTGTTTTCCTATTTGAGTTTTGTTGGCGATATGTACTAAATATGTGGGATAACCTTCCAGCCTTTCGTTTGACAGTCGACGGGCTGGAAGCCTATCCCACACGAACTCTCCCCCACTATCGCTCGTGAGAGAGAGTTCAAAAAGCCTGACGTGATTAGGCGTCAACTACTTCGAACTACTCGACAGCTTTGAAGAGTCGTTCGCAGCGAGTTTCTCCATCAAATTCACCGCAACTTCCATGTGCTGTTCGTTCTTAGCAAGACCGTCTTTGATCAAGCCTTGAAGCTTGCCTGTCGCGTGACGTTGCAGAACCGTGAGCGTTGACTGCATACCCGCATGCTTTGCGATTTCCATTCCTAAGAAGCACTTATCAAACTCAGCGCCTTCCTTCTTGCTCAAGTACTCTTCGCTGTCCTTCAGGCATTGGGTCGATATCTCTTGGTGCAGTTGAAGGAAGTCAACATTCGAAGAGTTGTTGCTAGCGGTTGTCGAAGTCTTCGTAACTGCGTTGCTGTTGCTACCAATTTGGGGCGAGATCCCACTGAGTTGTTCCAGACAGCTCAGGTGAGCTTTCTCCAAAGTTGCCGCGAACTCTCTGACTTCTTTGGTAGTCGCTTTCTCTTTGGCGAAGCGAGCGATGGCGACTTGTTCTTGATTAGCGATTGCGAGACACTTCGCGAAGGTTTGGTCCTTCGTTTGTGCATCATCTCCCCGCTGTTGTCGGTTGGCTGTTCGCTGTGCAGGTTGACCTGGGAGTGGCTGGCCCTGGTTCGTCTGAACCTGCTGATTTTGCGACTGGTTTGTTGCAGGCTGCTGCGCGACGAGCGAGCTTCCTAGCAATAGAGTCGCAAACGATGCGATGGCGAGTCGGTTGATTTTCATAACGGATGTTCCTTAATACTTGTGAAATGTTTTTTATGTGTCATCAGCCGCTGTGCGAAGGCACACGGTTGGTGTTCGACGAACCGGACGCTAATGCGTTCCGGCTGATTGAGTGGAAGCCCACGACTGAACTACGCGGTAGCCAATGCGGGGATGTGCTTGCCGCAATCGATGGCGGTCACTTTGTTCTTGTCATCGTTGCACATGGTCATGCGGATCGTTGAACCCGCTTTGAGGTCCGATGCTTTGCTTGCCTTGCCGTCGCATGTGACCTTTGCGTCTTTAGCACCCGTGTAGTGGTGCTCGTCGCCTTTGGCACAAGTGGTCGTCAATTTGTCGCCCGAAACTTTTTCGAGTTTTCCGTCGCAGCAATTTCCGGCAGACTTGCCTTGGGATTCTGTCTTCATGTCAATTCCTTTTCGAGAGTGGCAAATGTTTATCGCCGTGTTTCCACACCTGATACGGTGTTGTCAAAAGCACGCCTTACTTTGCCAACGTCAGAATTGTTACATCAACGGTCGCATAGGAGTATCGAAGGAACCTTCAAAGCAACGTGGCGGATATCACCATGATTCGAGCACACGGCTTTCCCTGCATATCAGCCGGAACGCGTTAGCGTCCGGTTCTCGAAAAATGAAGAAACCGGACGCTAACGCCCAGCGGCTGATGGAGAACCGGACGCTAACGCCCATCGGGTAAAGATGGTGTGAACCAGACGCTAACGCGCCAGCGGCTTGTAAGTGCACAAAGGCGACTACAACAATTCGGCCAGCAGTTTCTTGAGAGCGTTGAAATCAACCGGCTTCACCATGTGGCTGTTGAACCCAGCATTTGAAGATTTCTCTCGGTCTTCCTCCTGTCCC
>JBBSJZ010000507.1:0-4646 GCA_038256795.1 Pirellulales bacterium
CCGCTTTGCGTGTTGATGCTCGATGATTCACAGAAAGCGGAGCTCGATCGTCTGTGGTTGGAACTTGACTTTGTCGCTGCCGCCCCGATCCGCCAGTACACCGGATTCATCTGGTTCGATCGCACCGACTCGGCGTTCATGCGCGACCCCGAGTTCGACCGTTACCGCGCCGAAGACAAGGACTGCGTTTCTGAGGAAAAAGTCCGTGGGCTGTGCGAAGCCTACACGGCCAAAGCCGAGAAGCTCGGGGCGAGCCACCAGGCCGTCACCGCGATGCGTGACTACTTCGACGAGATGTCCGTTAAATTCCGCGAGCTCGAGTCGCTGCACGCCAAAGCCGAATCGGAACAACTCGAGGCACTCGTCCGGTTTACTGAGCGGGCATACCGTCGACCGCTCGGTGACTCGGATCGCGAGCAAGTGGTGGCGTTTTACCGCGAGTTGCGAGACGTCGACGGACTCTCGCATGAGGACGCAATCCGAGACTGCGTCGTCGCAGTGCTGATGTCGCCGCACTTCAACTTCCGTGTCGACACGCTCGGTGCGGCGGCCTCCTCAGATGCCAAAGTCGTACCGCTGGACGATGACGCGCTCGCCAATCGATTGAGCTATTTCCTCTGGTCGAGCATGCCCGATGAACCGCTCATGCGACTCGCAGCGGCGGGCCGATTGCATGAACCGCTGGTGCTGATGGAGCAAACCCAGCGGATGTTGGGCGATGATCGCGTCCGTGGACTCGCCGTCGAATTCATGGGTAACTGGCTCGACTTCCGACGCTTCGAGCAACACAACGGAGTCGACCGCGATCGTTTTCCGAAATTCAACAACGAGCTGCGGCAAGCGATGTTCGAGGAACCCATTCGATTCTTCATGGACATCGCCCAGCGCGACGGGTCGGTATTGGAGTTCCTTGACGCGGATCACACGTTCGTCAACTCCTCGCTCGCCGAGTTCTACGGCGCGCCCTTCACGGCTGGTGCGACACCCGCTTGGCAACGTCTCGACCAAGCCAGTCGCTACGGACGCGGCGGCGTGTTACCAATGGCCGTGTTCCTCACGAGCAACTCACCGGGCTTGCGGACCAGCCCCGTCAAGCGAGGAAATTGGTTGGTGAAGCGAATCCTCGGCGAGCACATCCCGCCACCGCCACCGTCCGTGCCTGAACTGCCCAGCGATGAAGCCAAGCTCGAATTGAGTTTGCGTGAAACGCTGGCACGACACCGCGAAGACAGTACGTGCGCCGCGTGTCACGACCGCATCGACGCCTTCGGGCTCGTCTTCGAAGGCTATGGACCCGTCGGTGAACAGCGGCAAACGGACCTCGCGGGCCACGCGATCGACATTGAAGCCGAATTCCCCGACGGCACCACCGGCAGCGGTTTGGAGGGTCTCAAGCACTTTATCCAAACCACACGCCAACAAGACTTTACCGACAATCTCTCACAGCAACTTCTCGCCTACGCACTCACCCGCAGCGTGCAGCTTTCGGACGACGAGCTGCTCGCCAAAATGCGAGAGAATTCACGCGAGCAGAACTACCGCTTCAGCACCCTCATCAACACGATCGTCACCAGCCCACAATTCCTCAACCGCCGCATCGAGTCAGGAACGGCTCATCAATAACTTCCGCTTGGTTCCGTCTTCCCCACGCTTTCAGCGGGGAGAGGGTGAGGGGCCGATATCAAGATCGGGAAGTTGTTTTCGAGCCGCCTCAAACGTCAACAATTGTGTTATCAACGCCACGGAATCCAAATGATGAAGACAAACCGAAATCAATCGAGCTCGCGGAGAACCTCTTCGGTCTCGCGGCGAGTGTTTTTGCGTGGGACGGGGGTGGCGATGACGTTGCCGTGGATGGAATCGTTGCCGGTGTGGGGGACGGAGGCAGCCAGCAGCTTGGCGGATGAGCGATTGGCCTCGGAATTCCCGCGTCGGTTTGCTGCGCTGTTCATGGGCTGTGGTATCAACCGCAAGCATTGGTGGGCCAAGGGCAGCGGTGCGGACATGGAATTGGGCCAGAGCTTGGCGCCGCTCGAGAGCGTCAAAAAGAAGTTAAATTTCATCACCGGGTTGTTCAATGTGCATGCGACCGACGTCGGGATTCACCCGGGACAAACCGGCAACATTCTTTCTGGCGCGTCGCTGAAGAAAGGCTCGGAGCTGCGCGGTGACATCAGCATGGACCAAGTGCTCGCGAATCATTTCCAAGAGCAAACGATCGTGCCGAGCATGGTGTTGGGTTGCGAGCAGCCTGTGACGGGGTACCACGAGACGAATTTCTCGATGGCGTATAGTTCGCATATTTCCTGGCAAAATGCGACGTCGCCGGTACCCATGGAAGTCTACCCGTCGCTCGCCTTTGATGCGTTATTCGAGAACCGTGGCAGTCGGCGGAACGAGAGTATTCTCGACCGCGTCCGCGAGGACGCTGCGTCGCTCAGTCGCCGCGTGAGTGCGGGCGATCGAGCCAAGCTCGACGAGTATTTGAACAGCGTTCGCGAGATCGAAAAACGAGCCGTGGCGATGCGAGCGGTTCAGAGCAAAGCGACGCAGCGTGCGACCGACAAGGGACAACCGCTGGCAACGATGAAGCGACCCGACGATGGGTTGCCCGAGGACATTCGCCAACACATGCAATTGATGTGTGATATCGTGGCGATCGGCTTTCAAACGGATAAAACGCGTGTGGCGACGCTGCTGCTCAATCGCGATTTGTCGGGACTGTTCTATCCGTTTCTCGATGTGAAGAGCACGCACCACTCGGCGTCTCACGATGACCTATCCGACGAGTACGAACGGATATCGCGGTACTACTGCAGCCAATACGCGTACCTGGCAAGCAAACTCGATGCGATGCCTGAAGGTGACGGTACGGTGCTCGATCATGCATGCCTGCTGTTCATCTCGAGCATGTGGTCTGGTAATGCACACGATTCGAGCAAGGTCCCCGTGCTGCTGACGGGTGGCTTGGGCGGGCGATTGGAGACGGGCCGTGTACTGGATTACATCGGCAAGAATGACGAGGATCGCAAGCTGTGCAGCATGTACTTGTCGCTGATGGATCGCATGGATGTTCGGCTCGACCATTTCGGCGACGCCGAGACGCGACTCTCCGGATTGTAATCGGCGAGCGGGCTGTTGATTAGCTCGCTGACGGCGTTAGGCCGGATGATGCTTCACGGCTCGAGCTCAATCGCATCTTTGTGGCGAGATCGACGAGGTGACGTAAACTGTCGCAGTGGGCCGTGTAGCGAAGTCGCGGACGGATCGCGTCACAGAGACCTCGACCGCCGACCAAGAGCGGCACGTCGTCGCCCAGTTGCTCCGCGAGCCGATTGGCTCGAATGATGAACATGGCTGGGTCCGGCACCGTCGAGACACTCAACCAAACCAATTGCGGGTTGTAGTCGTGTACCGCTTGCTGGAAACTTTCCAACGGAACATGGTTGCCGAGGCTGATCGCATTCCAGCCGACTTCTCTCAAGGCGAGTTCGACCATGACCGTCGGGATCTGGTAAGGATCCCCTTCCGGCGCCCCGCCGATAGCGATGGGAGCATCATCGGGTAGCGGCGGTATCGAAGCTCTCAGCTCGTTGATGAGCCGAATGCAAATGTCACAACCACGGCGTTCTTGGTAGATATCGAGCTCGTTGCATTGCCAAGCCACGCCGATTCCCTGCAGCGCATCGGTGATGAGATTTTCCGCGGCTTCCGTCCGCGACCACCCGCTCGAGATCCGGTCCCTGAGGATTTCGCGGCACCGCGCCTCGTCGCCGGTCGCGAGTGACTCCCGAAAATCGCGATTCAGCGTTTCATCGCTACCGGGGATCGACGGATTGCGGCTCGCCAACCGATTCGGCAACCCTAACGCTTCCGGGGACGGCAGTGTGCGACCGGACTGGCTCAGAAATTGCTCCAGACCTTCCAGCGTGATGCGACGATGGCCTCCCAGCGTCCGGACCGTGCTGATCGTGCCACCGTCACACCAGCGTTTAACGGACGACTCACTGACCAGCAAGGCTGCGGCGATCTGTTTCGGCGAGAATTGCGGTTGGCGGGCGGCCACGGGCGGATCCAATGATGACGAAGAATTCGGACGATTGAACGTTTTGACCGTTTTACGGCCAGATGGACGATTGTAGTGCAGTGACAAACGGTCACGCGTTAATCTTCACCCGAATCGAGTTAATAACCAGTATTTTTCGTGTTTTTATTCGGATATTTTTTCAAAACATGACCCGGCTGGCTGTTGCGGATCGACAACACGACGGGTATACCTGAGTAAGCAAATGAACGTTTCGGTTGTTTAAATCGTTCAAAACGTTCGGTGCGGTCCATTCTTATTGGGCGCAGTTGCTTCCCGTAACCTCTGATCCAAGTGAGAAAGAACGATGCCCGGATTGAAGACGCGAACGACTGCGAACGAATATTTCGAGTCAGGCTCCGATACTAACACGGACCTTTCGACTCAACCTCGGGTAGCACCGAAGGTAGAGGCATCGCGAGTCCCCGCCCGAACGCCCGGATGGATGCGATCACGTGAGCTTGCCGCAGCTCAAGCGGAGATTGAACCGCAATTGCGTTCACTGACCGCGGCAGCGGCCGACGAGATGCGAACTTTGACCAAGAACCGTCTGCGAAGCGAG
>JBBSJZ010000508.1:0-4626 GCA_038256795.1 Pirellulales bacterium
ATTCGGATTGGTTGAGATTTTGCGGAAACCGTTCAGCCCACGACGACTGGTCGAGTTGATGACGCAGTCGCTGAAGTCCATCGCGGAGTCGAGGTGGACGGCCGGCACCGCGTAAATCGCTTTGGCGAGCGGCAGCTATTTTCCTATCCCTCACCTATCCCTCACCCTGACCTCTCCGCTAACGAAGCGTTGAGGAAGAGGGGACATTTGACACTGCCGCTTGCCTTGGAAATTGGCTAGGGTTTCTTGGCGGTTCGCGGTGCCGATTCGACGAGCGTTTCAGTCATGCGCGAGCGATATTCGAGCATGCTGTTGGCACCCTGGAAACCGACGACGGTTTCGTCCCAGTCGAGTTGCTTGCTCAGCATTCGGCCGTTGTCGACATCGAAACGCAATTGGCCGTTACTGAGTTGCTGGACAACTTGGGCGCGAATCGACTCACCGTCGATCGGAGTGAGTGGCTCGCTTTTGATGCGAATGGTGGCGACACCCGTTTGAACTTTTTCGAGGGTGTAGAGCTCACGAATCTTGATCGGAATCACCTCGCCCGCTTCATTGCGCGCTTTGGCTTCACGGGGTACGGACCAGGATGCGCCGATGGCGATTGCATCGGCGGGTAAGGTGAGCGTCAAGGTTCCCATGCCGAGTGAAGCTTTCGTGCCTCCATGGTCCTCACGGGCGATTTCTTCACCACGCGCATTGATGGTCAGGGTGGCCAGTTTGGTGCCCATTTGCTCGGCGATACCACGAAACTCGCGGGGTGGATCTTCGCCGGTTCTGCTATCCCAGCGAATCTCGTCTTTATCCCCCTGTTGCTGGGTCATTTCGACGGAGTCAACGATATGATCGAACTGCATGTCGCCGCTCGGCGTCGGCGCTTGGACGTCCCAGTGACGTTGGCTGACGGTGTGAACTTGCGACACGTCTTCTTGACCCACGATGCGGGTCTTGGTCTTGGCGACGTGAGTGACTTCGTAGCCGATGGTTTCACCCGCGGTGAGTTTGTAACGCAGCAGGTAGGTTTTCTGGTCAAGGATGCTCTTCGTCTCCTCAGCCGCTGCGTTGGTCCAAGTGGCCAAGCCGATGGGCGATGCGAGCAAGCCCAAGCCTAGGGCGATAATGGTCAGTCGGTGTGACACGATTGCGAACTCCGTTTACGCAGGGACTCGTGGTGCGAAGAATCTCTCGACCGCGAACCGTCGCAAAATGGCGGTTTCACGGCAAGAGCGATTTCAATTGGCGAGCGAGGAACCGTGGAATCAACATCATCGCTCGATCACTCTCATCGTCCACGACGAGTCGCATATTGCCATCGCCTTGTTCATTGGCAACCAAGCCGAATCGGCTCTCAAACTCGTTCCGATTCGCGCCGAGAGGTTCGGTCCAAACCAAGACGGGCAAACGATCGTAAGTGGCTTCCGTTCCCACCCACCAATGCGCCGAGTCGACTTGACGCACCTGCAATCGAAATGGGGCGAGTGTCTTGGCCAGCATCGCTTCGCCAGACTGGCCGGAGAAGGGCATCACCAATTGCTCAGGTGAGAGTCGTCGCCGGCGCGTGTCGTAGGCATTGATCAGACACGTCGCTTGATTCAACCGCGCGGTGCGTCGAAGCACGGCCGCGATCGTCTCCGGTGCATCGAGTTGCTCAATCGGGCGGATATCCTTCAGCAGCGGCCAAGTGCCGGCGGCGGTGTCGTCCGTGATGGTTGTTTTTAAACTCGTTGCCCAGCGTGAGTAACGATCCTCGCTCATCTGCGGCTTGATCGCACGCATGCGACGCAGCGTCTCGAACGCGAGCGCCGCCAATTGCTTGTCCTCGCGCGTCGCAACCCCAGCGAGTTTTTTCTCGGGTGATTCATCACCGGGTCGTTGTAAAAATCGGACGAGTCTTAGCGCCGCCGATTGGCGACCGTCGCCGAAATCATTGAGGTTGGCGATCGAGTCGTAGGCGGCATTGAAGGTCGAATCGGAAAGCGTGATTTGGATGAGCGAGTCTTCTTTGCGGGCTTCAGCATCAATGCTCGCGGCGAGGGCATCGAGTAGCTCACCGGCTTGCATCCATCCACTCGGGGCGCTCATCGTTTGACTCACGTCGCGGCCTGCGATGTCAAAGCTTGTCCAATCGATGTGGATGGGGACACCCGTGATTTGCGAAAACACGAGCAACAAATCGGGCAGCGGGTATCCGGGCGAATCGAGCGCCATGCGAATCGCGAGCGCCTTCTTGAGCGAAATCGGCTCGGGCGGGTTCGCAATCATCATCGGATCAATCTCTTCTTCGGCCGGCGCATCGAGCTTCATGTCACGAATCGTGGTGGGTGTCGCCAGCGTCGGCTTGAGTTCAAAATTCGAGGACGCCAAATCGAGCAGTTTGGTGAATTCCGCGAGCTCAGCCGGCAACTCTTTCATCCGGCCACGTTCGTCACTCGCGTCCGTATTACCGCCATCGACAGGCAAATCACGACTGGAGATGGCGGCGGGCCCGTCCGAGTCGTTGGCCATCGCCCACGGCTCAAACAGCGCCGGCGGTGCGGTTGAACTGGTTTCGTCGCTGCCTTGTTGCGGCGGTGCTAGGATCCCGTCCAGCGGGGCGACGGAGTCCGTCGTCGGTTCAGAGCTGGTTGGCGTAGCACTAGTCGCATCGTCCGGCGGCGTCGCGACGGCGTCCATCACGTCGGAATCTTGCGCCGTCGCCACATCCAAAGCCGACGCCGAATTGGACGGGGAAGCGTTGTCCGGCGGAGTCAAATCGGCTGCCGCTTGGCGGATTCGATTCTCGCGATTTGCGGTCCAATTTTTGACGAACCAGCCGAAGGAGATCGCGGCGACGAGCAACCCCGAGCCCGCCAGCGCGACGACCTGGGCGAGATGACGCTTCCGCTGGCTCGATTCACTTTCCCAGTTCGTGGGCAAAGCCTCGGTCGCCGAACCAGTCGTGGTTTCGCGGGTGGGTTCACCAACGCCAGAGGTGTCGAAGCCGCCTTTTCCGATCGGTTGATCGGCGAGGACTTCCGCTGCAACGGCTTCCTCGGTGATCGCATCGCTATCGACACCAGCGCCGGCGACGAGCTGCCGCGGTACCTCGGTTGTAATTGGCAGCACGATTTGCACCATCGAGCCACAACGTGGACAGCTCGAAATCGTTCCCACGAGTCCAGGTTCCTGGACTCGCAAGCGGCTAGCACAACTGGGGCACTCGACGGTGAACGCGGTAAAACTCAGAGCGTGTTCCTCACTACGGCGGTGGCAAAGGCATTGCCTTGAGCGTGCCCGAAGTCAAAGAACTTTGCAAGATGAGCGGCAGCTTTTTTACAACCCTTAGCTCCACAAACCGGCGACATCGTCGGCAAGCAGGCTGAGAACATCTTCATCGTCATCATCGTTGGCGTCGGCATCCCCAGCCATGCTGCCCGCGATCATTGCGGCGCTCGAGGGTCCACCGTCCGCGATGGCCAGCGGCGATTCTTCACCCGACAACGTCGCAATCGCCGCGTCATTCAACGCGGATGCTGACGATGCGGCGGCGGAGACCTTCGGTAGCAAATCGGTCACAACCGCCGGGTTCGCTAGGGGTTCGATGAACTCGCCGCTGATCCTCGACAACGATTGAGTGTTCAAGTAATTGATCACCATCAGGGCATCGAGTGCCGACACCGACTTGTCTCCATTGACATCTGGGTACATTCGCGAAGCGGCGGCAAAATTGCCAGCGGTTTCGCCTTGAAGCCCCGAGAGGACTTGTCGATTGAGCTCGTTGATCACGGTGAGCGCGTCGATCGGTGTGACAAAGCCGTCCGCATTAACGTCGGCGGACAATGTCGAGTTGTGAAGTGGCGCTTCACCTTGACCACCACCGATGGTGATTTGCAGTGTGTCATAGGTGATCAGTGATCGTGGCACCGGTTCATTACGATCGAGCAGCAACGTATCATGCTGGGGCGACGCGTCAGCGGGAGATCCCGTGATCGCGGTCGAACCTGCGGCGCGAGCGACGAAGAACAAAGTCGCAAGGTTGCGAGGGTCCTCGAGCGGCGTTCCTGGCGGAATGGCCCCCCGCAGATCATTGGTACCGAACTCGTCGATGATCCCTGGTCGCAGCGCCGAACCGGTCGCTGCGGCGGAATCAAAATTGTTGCCGAACACAACATCAAAATCGAATCGATCGGTGGAAGACGTGTCGGCGACGGTCACCAATCGTGCATCGTAGAGCACGTCGAGGAAGCCGGCGAAGACCAACGTCGCATCGAATCCGCTTCGCAAATCGTCCACGTTGATTTGGACACCGAAACGTTCGCCAACGCTAATGGGCGAATTGGCGCGTGGGTTTCCAGCTCCGTCGGTGAGCGAGAATCGAATCCCGACGATGTCATCTGAAGCCGCGTCGCCCAAAGTAACATTGACTTCAGCCGTGCTTCGAGTGCCGTCCGCCGTCACGATAAAGTAGGAGAACGAATCGAGACCTCTGGCGCCGCTATTGGGCGTGTAGCTAATGAAATCTTCACCCGGATTGATGCGCGCAAAGCCGAGTGACGCGGTATTGAGTAATCCGAATTCGATGACATCGAGCGGCGCACCCAAGCCACCGCCGGCCAGCTCTTGGCGACGAATTAAATCGTTCGCACG
>JBBSJZ010000509.1:0-4616 GCA_038256795.1 Pirellulales bacterium
AGTCGAAGTAATACTGTCTCGCCTTTTCCCAATCCTGCCCAACGACTTCCCAGTGGTGCCAACTCAACCAGCCCCCGCCGATATAGAGCTTCATCGCTTCGCTGTTAACCAAGTCAATGAGGCTTTGCACGTTTTCATCTTTTGCCAAGACGGTGCGATCGAAGTGATAGTCCGTCCCATGGGCACTTGCCGGGTGACCTGCAATAGGAAACCCATCGAGCCAGAACCAAACGCGATTCAGCGTCAACTCGGAGTTGAACAGCAGGACTCTTTTCCAAGAATCGAGCGAGTCGTACGCTGACCAGATCGGCAGCATATAAATGCCCCGATATGCCACCTGCGGCTTCATCGTGATATTCAATGGCCAATCGACGGAGACGCGATTCGAACGGCCTGCGATCCGAAAGTACATCAATTCTTGACATCCATGCTTCAGCCCCTGTGGCGTATTAGCTGCGACGATCAACACGCGATTGCCATCGACGTCATGGCTTAGGATTCGGAATCCCTCATCGCCCAACTCATCAATGCCCAAATCCATGCCGCTTGCAACCAACGAACGCAAGACGTCGTTGTTAGCGTCATTACCAACGACCAAATTGATCGACGTCGGACTCAATCGGTCAGCGATCGGAATCTTCCAACCAAAGGCGTCACTGAAAAAGCGATTCAGCGTATTGGGAACAATGTCTTCCGCCTGCCCGGAGAGCTTGGGGCCAAGCAACTGAATTTGTGGCAGACCGTCCGACCATATCGTCTCCATCCCGATCACAATGGGACAAAACGACACGAACAGTGCGAGTGTCATACAGATTCGGTTCATGATGTTCCACCACTTCTAGCCGGTCCATGGACGTTGACGGACACTTGGCACTAGTAAACGGCACCGATACTGCGCGCCAAGGACTCTGCCAGTGTATGGCACCTTTGTTCGGATTGCGCGGCTGTTCCGGTAAGCCATGTCGTTGCCATCCAGTGAAGCCGGAGTCACGGTCACGGAATCCGTACCAAGGTCGAGTTAGCGTTGACATTAATTTGATCGCATGTAACCAAGGCGTCACGTAGGGCTGAGCCTCGGCAACCACATGGCACGTAGTTCGGTTTGGTTGCGTTCGAAGGATGGAGCCACTTCAGTAAGAAGGGTTTGACGAGGTTGATTTTGTGAGACACCTCACAGGGCTCGCACTACTTCGTGAGATACGCAGTTGCTGGAGGTCGACGCGTAGTTGATCGATCAATTGCTTCGTCCATTTGGCATTGTTCTGAGCATATGGTCCGAAGAATGTATCGTTCTCGCCGGAGTGCCAGTAGATTCCTTCGATGTGACAATCGTAGCCTCGTCGGACGAGGTCATCTCGAGCGGCCTGGATCGACGCAAGGAGCTTCGGATACAGATTGCGATGCGCCTCGGGTGAACCCTTCGGGAACCAATCAGGGCCATGGGCTCCGCTGTGAGTGAACTTCACGAAGGCGATTCCCTCGTGCGCATCAATCGACTTTCGCAGCCGTGCTCCGAAGCTTAGTTCCGGCCCAAAGTTGTCGAGGTAATCAATCGGCCCCAGTGGCTCCCAGTCCGTTGACGCCTTCACTCCACCGCCCAATGAGTAACGATAAAGCACTTGATCATGGTCCTTTGCCAGCGACTCGAATCCCGGCACATCGGGGATCGCCGAGACGTATGAATCCTCGCCCTCCATGTTTCGCTGGCCGGCCAATACGAACAATCGCACGCGGGCCTTCGTGGCAACCGTCAGCGAGTCTTTGAAGCGGCGATCAGCGACTGCTAGCGGCTGGCCGATCTCGCGGAAATACACGTCGGCAAACGCTTCGCCCAGTTGCAGTTGCCCCTGAGTTCCGTAGTGATAGTGCGGCTGGCCGCTTCCCATGACCGGCACGTCAGGATTCCAATCGAACGCCACCGTCGTCCCGCCGACCGCGGATTTGATGATCGCGATCGGAGCCTGAATCTGCTGCTGTAATCGTCGTCCTGTGCCGCTCCGGCCCCTCGGAAGTTCGGGTAGTTTTCAATCTGCTCCGCATGAGCATCCGCCCCGACCATGTTGGACTGCCCGGCGAAGAGAAAGACTCGCGTCATCTCGATAGCGAACGCGGGCTGTGCCTGGATCAAGCTCCACTCAGCCGGGAATAACACCAAGTGCGCGAGCAATAGAACGATGGGCACTCTTATTATGGCTGATTATCTTCGGTGATCAAAAGAATGCTGGATGTTTAAGTGATGTACACCCAAAATGGTCCGGGCTTCTTGGACGGAGGCTTTGGGCTTCGGCTGAGGGTTTCGTTAGCGAACCAGTGCGGGGTAGCGGCGGACTTCAACGTCGTTCTGCTGACGTTGACCTGACGTGCTGCGGCCTTGAGTGATAATTTCTTCCAGCAAGCCTCGCATCTCGGCGACACGTTCCGGTTGCTCGGCGGCGAGGTTTATCGTCTCGCCGAGGTCGTCTGCCAAGTTGTAAAGCTGAACCGGCTGACTTTGATCACCCCCTTTACCCCAGCCGCCGGAACCGGGGGCTGCGATGTATTTCCAGTGACCAAGTCGCAAGCCGGGGACACCTTGGATTGAACAGCTCACGGCCGTCTCGCGCACCGGTTGGTCGACGCTTTTGAGCAGCGGTAGCAGACTGAAACTGTCCTCACCCACATTGTCAGGTAGTTTTGCGCCGAGAACATCCGCGAACGTTGCCATCAGGTCAGCCTGATGCACCAGTTGATCGCAGTGACTGCCCGGCTGCACGATGCCTGGCCAACGAACAACGAACGGCACGCGATGTCCGCCTTCCCACGCATCGGCCTTGTAGCCACGCAATGAGCCGCTGGGGTAATGGCCTTGCTGCTCCAGGTCGGCGACACCGATGTACGGGGCACAGCCGTTGTCGCTTGTGAAGACAACCAGTGTGTTGCCCGCTGCTCCACTCTTGTCCAGCGTCTTAAGCACTCGCCCCACGATGGCATCGGTCTCCATCACGAAGTCAGCGTAAAGACTCAGCCCGCTCTTTCCTTTCCACTCATCGTTCACCGAGAGTGGCGTATGGGGTGACGTCAGTGGCATGTAGAGCAGGAACGGTTGGGGCTGCTTCGCCGCATCCATGATGAACGCTTCGGCTCGCTCGGCGAGTGTCGGCAGGATCGGCTCCAGAGTCCAGTCCTTCAATGCCGGACCTTGATTGCTGGCCTGGTTGTTTTGAAGCAATCGCTCAGGGAGAAACTCTGAAGGGATGCCGACGGTGTGATCGTTCTCGATAAAGCAGAATGGAGGCCAGTTCGGGATATCGGTGCCATAGTAGCTATCGAAACCGCGAGTGATCGGTCCGCCTGAAATTGGCTGCTCGAAGACCTGCCGCCACACATCCTGATGCTCTTCACTGGCGACGGCGTTGCCTTTGGGCTGTTCCTTGAACAGTTTCTCGCGATTCACTGGGATCGGCCATTCCCATCCTAGATGCCACTTGCCGATGCACGCCGTCCGGTACCCATGCTGCTTCGCCAATGAGCCAATCGTCAACCTGTCTAGCGCAATCAGCGGTGCTCCCCACAATCCAACAATGCCTGACTGCAATCGCGACCGCCAGTGGTATCGCCCGGTCAACAGCGTGTAGCGAGACGGTGAACAAACGCCGGATGAAGAATGTCCGTCCGTGAACCGCATTCCCTGCGCGGCCAGCCTATCGATGTGCGGAGTGGGAATCTTGCCTCGCTCCGGGTTGTAACACTGCACATCGCCATAGCCAAGATCGTCAGCGTAGATGACGAGAATATTGGGCTTGCCTGGCTCACTTCCCGAAGCACATCGTCCAACAGGAGCGGCCAGCAGCAGTGCGATCAGAAGTAAGCGTTTCATTGCGACCATTGTACTAACCAGCTATCGATGGAGCATGGATTTTGGTTTAGGGCAGTTCGGCGTTCGATTAATCAACCAGTTGACTCTCAGCCAAGTCACCGTCACGGATTCCGTACCAAGGTCGACACAGGAGCCCACTTAGTTTAATCGGTACTAGGCCAAGCACGCGCGTCGGCTAGCTTGCCGGCCAAGTCAAAGTAAAGGGTGTAGGTGATGCCGGGACCACGTGTCGCGATCGGTCCGCTTCGGCGGTTCGCCTCGGCGATGTCCTCATCAGTAGTGTCGTGCCGGGCAAGGATGCCGACGGCATACGCATCGTCAACCGCTAAATCCTTGGGATTGCGAACATCCACTTCGAGTATGGATGACGCTTTGGTCCGAACATTTGGGCCACGAACAGCAACAAGTTGCCCCAGATGGGCGTCAAGCTCTTTGTGCGATGTGATCAGCGGCACAGTCATGCCAAGCGTGCCAGGCGTGAATCGCCGGGTCGGTTGTGGCGGATCTGCAATCGTAAGTGTCGCGAAAGCCGACGTGACCAGAGTGCAGGTCAGTGCGATGCGGTATTTCATGTGGATGCAATTCAAGCGATACAGTTTGAATGTCGCCTATTCGATTATTGTGTAACACACGCTCCGAGCGTATCCAACGAAGGGTCGGTGCATTGAGCTGCGATGCTTGGCTATATGATCGACGGGCTCGCTGGGTCGATTTCAAGGTGGTTCTTTTACGTGACTGATCTGAACGGATCCAATTGAAC
>JBBSJZ010000510.1:0-4613 GCA_038256795.1 Pirellulales bacterium
ACAGAAGTACAACAAACTGATGCAGGAATCGTTCGATTTGTCGACGGTCAACCGAAAGAGGAGTGACCTGAAGCGAGCCGAAGCGGAGGAAATAGGCAAGCAACTCGACGAGATTGAAAAGAAGGCGTAGCATTGCCGCCAGGTATCCCAGCGGTCTGGATTCTCAACGATTCTTTGGAGTGGTAACGATTACCTACGCACGTTCGCGGTTGTGGCTCGGCATTTCTGGCGTCGGGTCGATTGTGCTGATCAGCGGGTACCTGCTGGCGTCCGGGTTGCCGCTTGACTTGCTGCCGAACACGCAGGCTTGGAGCGGCGATGATCTCGGTGCGCTTTTGGCGGTGATCGGGTGTTTGATCGCGGTGATGATGCCGCTGGATTTGCTGGGCGGATTTTTGCTGCCTAACCGTTCTCGGCCAGACACGATCACATTCAGATCGTTTGCACTGGGTTGGCTTCGTGGCGTGATCGTTCAGGCATTGCTGTTCTTGCTGGCGAGCCTCGTGATTTTGGCGACGGGGCGTTGGTTCGGATTGTTGGGTGCTTCTTGCGCGGTACTTGGCATTGCGGTTGTGCTCGTCGCCTTCCAGTTACAACTGGCGAAGCTCGTTGGAGCTTTGGCAAAATCAGCCGGTGATTCGGTTGATGGCTGCGCGGCCGACACCGAAGCACTTCGTCGAACGTCAAAATGGGGCTGGAAATCGCGTCCGATTATTGTGCTAGAGCATCACGACACTGGGTTTACAGGCGGCGTCGTGGGTTTGCCAGGCATGGAGACGATTGTGCTTCCTGAGGCTTCGATCAATGGTCTAACGCCGGAGCAGCTGGCGATCACGATTGCGAGGCGTGTGGAGGTGGTTCGAAGCGGCAGTCGAACGCGTGGGATGTTGCTTGCTTTCACATGGGTGATCGTTGGATTCGCATCGTCGGCGATGCTGCCGGGTGCCGGCGTGACTAGCGTCGGCGAGCTGGCGATGACGTGTCTGGGCTTTACGCTTTGGACTTTCCTTGGATTGCTGACTCTACCGACGCTCAGCCGCCAGGCGTCCTACGCAATTGATCGCAAGGTGATTGACCAGGGAGTGTCTTTGGAGACATTTCGAGCGACCGTGAAAACTTTGGATCGTCTGCAGGACGATGAACCGAAACGGTCGGCATTGATTGAGACAATCTTCCACCCGGTGCCGAGCGTGGACAATCGACGTGCGGAATCATCAAGTTCGTTGCCCATTGCGTGGCACGCGGCTCGGATGACATTGTTCGTGTCTTGGGCCTGTATGGGAACGCTCGTGCGAGCGGTTCACTGCAACGTCGGTCGTCCCGAGTTGTGGGTGATGTTGCCGACTGATTGATGAGGCTCGTCCGAAACCCACAGCGAGTTTCCATAGGTGTTGCCCACTTCGTGTTGCATGTGATCGTGAACTGCAGCACCGTCGCCATCGTGATCCCGATCGGACCGATCGCCAAATTCATCTCGGGGTGTTTGAAGCGAGAGGGGTGAGGTGCGAAAGGTTAAATTTCGCGGGTCATGAAGGTGGCGTCGCCGGTGTAGGAGTCATTGATCGAGGCCAGTGTGGATGGGGTAAATCCCATCTTCGTCCAGAAGCTAGCGGCTTGTTGGACGGCGACCAGTGACATTGTTCGGTAACCGTGTCTTCGGGCGACGGAAGTGAGCTGGTTGAAACATAATTGCGCTACGCCGAGACCGGCAGAAGCTTTTTCAACGGCCAGATCGTGGATGTAAAGATTGTCCGTTGGTGTCAACGGCAATGAATCGGAGGTGCCGAGGACTGCGGCCCGGTCCGCTGGGTACGGATGGGCGAGACAGTACCCGACGACATCGGATTCTCGATCGACAGCGACGAAGCTCATCGCTGGGCCGCAATTGGCTTTGGATCGCATCACGGCTTCGGATTCGGGGGTGAACTCGTAGTAGACCTCACTTTGAATGCGTAAGATCGCTGGCCAGTCGGCTTCGATGATCGTTCGGCAGTGATACAGGTGCTTTGACATACTCCGATTAGGGACGGCATCTTGCTGGGTTTCAAGGTGTCGAGTATTTCAAAATTTGTCTTCCGATCGGCAACTTGATTGTCACTTTGATTGGAGAGAGAATCCAGATTATGTCCAACCAGCCCACTCATCATCGCGATCCAAAACCGTCGACGCCCCAGCAGCCTGGTTGTCCGGTATGCGGCGGCGTAATGATCGACATTCGGGGCAAGTTACAATGCACGCGATGTCACCGAATCTGCGAAACCTGCTGCGAAGGTGGTCGCGGTTAGCGATGAGGTGGATCATGATATCACTCGGTGACGTAACCATTCGACTGTGCGACGGCGGGTTCGGAACCATTGAAGCGATGCGTCGAATGCTGGGTCGGCCGGTGGTTGGAACGATCACGACACCGGAACTAAACGCTGCGCTGAGTGCGGATAGCTCACCACCGGTTTTAGTTGATGTTCGCAGCGACGCGGAGCAGGCCGTGTCACGAATTCCTGGTGCGATATCGCAGCAAGAATACGAAGCGGGTGACAGCTCGCATTCGAACCAACGTGTCGTTGTCTATTGCACGGTGGGCGGGCGGAGCTATCTGTACGCGAGGAAATTGGTGGCCGCCGGCATTGATGCCAAGAACTACCGCGACGGAATTCTTGGCTGGTGCCGTGCCGGGCTGACGCTGGAATCGCCTGGCAACGAAGCCACCCATGCCGTGCATCCGTACTGGCGTATCTTCCGTGTGCCAGCTCAATACGACGTAAGAACGTGATCGCGATCAGGCTTCTTGCCGTGTCTGACGAGCGTGTTCTTCGCACGATTGTCCAGCGCGGCTGCGGCCGGACAACTCGGAGCGAATGATCTCATTTTTGCATGACCATCGTGATCATTGACTGATTTCAATCGTATCGATGCCGATCATCCAGTTCTTGATCGCTTCGACATTGTGTCCGACCATTTCGAGCGACAGCTCCAGCGGCAGGCCGGCCTTGAATTCGACGTCTTTCCACTGGACCACGGGTTCGAGTTGGCTGACGGAGGTATCGTAGAGGTCGGCGTCGATCGCCGTGTTCGCGAGCGTCGCTTTGACCATCGCGTAATCCGGTGCGGTGGTCAGTCGCAAGCGGACATTGGCTTTGCCCGTCACGACGGCGGGGATGGTGAGGGTGAGGGTTGCTCCCGATTCGGCACCCGTCCACCAGAGTTGTGAATCGCCAGACCACTCTCCGGCAAAGCCCTTCATGCCTTGCGGTTGAATACGGCCGGCGGAGGTTTGAGCCGCGAGCGATTCGGCTTCGAGTCGAGTCACGCTCATTTGACGACGGGTCGGCGAGATCGGTGTTTGCCGGGCACCTTGCAAATACGCGACAAGGTCAATCACATCGGCGTGCGGAAGTTTGTCAAAGAGTTCCATGGGCATCATGGACTGGTCCGATCGTTTTCGCTCTTCGATTTCATCGGTATCGACGGTTACTTCGGTGCCCGCCGTCATGACGAGCTTGATCGACGTCTCGGTCTCGCTTTTGATCAATCCGGTGAGCAAACGACCATCGGCTAACAGCAACGAGTGCATCTGGTACGCGTTACCAATGAGCGCATTGGGGGCGAGGACATTCTCGAGCAGGTAGTTGAGGTCCGCGCGATTTGATCCGGTCAGATCGGGACCGATCGCTTGTCCCTCGCCAAACAAGGGGTGACAATTGCCGCACACTTGGGTGTACACAAAGTGCCCGTGTGCTGTGTCCGCGTCCGCCAGATTTGCGGGCGACAAAACACCTTGCCAGAAAGTCTTTTGTTTCTCAAAGTTTTGTGGAGCATTACCGAGATTTCCCCAGAGTTCAGCGATTGCCGTTGAGATCGCATCATCGCCGAGCGCATTCATTTGCCGCAGCAGTGCGACGGGGACGATGGATTGATCCAGAGATTTGTCGCGAATGGCAGCAATCAATGCATTGGCGGTCGCCGCCCGCGTCGCGAGAAAATTAATCGCGTCGGGTTGTAGGTCGCTCGGTAGCGTCGGTAAAGCTGCGATCAATTGGGGCGCGATCGCAGCGGCATCGGCGGATTGGACAATCGCTTCCATGGCAGCGCGTTGCAGTGGTGGCACGTCCAAGACCGCGATGGCAGTTTCGCCGAGTCGCTGGGCCTTGGACGCCTTCAAAATCTCCAAAGCATCGATTCGTGATTGCGTCGGCGCATCGACATTGGCGACCGATTGGCGGAAATGATCGAGCATCGACTCGTCCCCGAATCGTGCCCCGAGCCGCCGCAACCGATCGCTGAGCGGCGCCGCATCCCCGCTCTGCTGAGCAAACTTCATCCCGATATTGCGAGTTGATTCCCAGCCGGTGGGCATGGGCAAGCGGCCGATCGGCGGCAACGCGGCGAGCAATCGGTCGCTGTGCTCGATCCATTGCTTGGGGTCTTTGTTTTTCGCGAGCAATGCGATGAGCGAGGCTCGGCCCTCGTCGCTGCCCGCGGTCCGGCGCTGGACTTTTTCACGCAAGCCCGAGTTCGGGATCTCGGCGACCATCGCCAGAGCACGGCCGGCGTCGTCACCGGCGAGTGGTTCGATGGCGTACCAGGTGAGCAATGGCAAGTTTTTATCGACGACG
>JBBSJZ010000511.1:0-4605 GCA_038256795.1 Pirellulales bacterium
ATTGTTTTCTTTGCCGTTGGCTTCGAGACGACTGCTCCATCAACAGCGCTCGCGGTACTTCAAGCAGCAGAACTTGGGCTGAGTAATTTCTCGATCGTGGTTGCTCACGTGCGAGTGCTGCCAGCGATGGAAGCGATCATGAACATGCCCGACAACCGCGTCGAGGGTTTTCTCGCAGCAGGTCATGTGTGCAGCGTCACCGGGTTTGATCTCTACGAGCCCTTCGTCAGCCAGCATCGCGTGCCGGTAATAGTCACCGGGTTCGAGCCGGTCGACCTGCTCGACGGCATCCTGCAAACCGTATCGCTGCTCGAGGATCACCAATCGGTCGTGATGAACAGCTACGGGCGAAGCGTCGAGCGATCCGGCAACGTGTCGGCTCAAGCGATCATCAACCAAGTTTACGTGATTGACGACCGAGATTGGCGGGGCTTCGGCACCATCTCCGGTGGCGGCTATCGACTGCGACCCGAGTACGCTCGGTTTGACGCACAACAGAAATTCGCCAGTCTCGTCGCCAGCGAAGTCGCGATTGCAACCGTTTGCCGTGGAGCCGATGTGATGTCCGGAAAAATTAAGCCGAAGCAATGCCCGGCGTTTGGCGTCACTTGCACGCCCGAATCGCCACTCGGAGCGCCGATGGTATCCAGCGAGGGAGCTTGTGCGGCCTATTTCCGATATGAGCCAATCCCAATTGAGTTGAAATGATGAGCACGATTACGCTGGCGCATGGAGAGGGCGGCCGAGCCATGCGGCGATTGATCCGAGACTCGATCGCATCCAAGTTTGGCGAAGACAACGTGCAACTGCACAGCGATGCGGCACGTCTGGGTGTCATCAACGGCGAGCTTGCGATGACGACCGACAGCTACGTCGTCTCGCCACTATTCTTTCCCGGTGGCGACATTGGTTCGCTCGCCGTTCACGGCACGGTCAACGATCTGGCAATGGCAGGCGCAACGCCTCTTTACCTGACCCTATCGCTCATCCTTGAGGAAGGCTTTTCGCTGGAAACGTTGGACCGAATCATCGACAGTATCGCCAAGACAGCAAATCAATGCGGTGTAAAGATCGTTACGGGTGACACCAAAGTCGTCCCCAAAGGTGCCGCCGATGGCATCTTCATTAACACCACCGGAATTGGCGTTTGCAGTTCGACTCACCGAATGACAGCTGCGAATATCCAACCTGACGATTGCTTGATCGTGTCTGGCCCAATCGCCCGCCACGGACTGGCCGTACTCGCAGCGAGGGAATCCATCAAGTTTGACCCGCCGCCAACATCCGACTCCGCACCGCTACACAGGGTTGCATCGGAGTTCCTCAGTTTGCTCGGCAATGACGTACGAACGATGCGCGACGCGACGCGTGGAGGCGTCGCGGCGGTGCTTCACGAATGGGCCGAAGAATCAGGTTTAACCATGAAGATCGACGACAGCAAGCTACCGCTGTTGCTCGAAACTCGAGCCGTATGCGAACTCCTGGGGCTCGACCCAATGTTCGTCGCCAACGAGGGCACCTTCGTCACCGCCATCGAACCCATCCGCGCCGACGAAGCCATCGCCATCCTGCAAACCCACTCGCTCCTCGGATCACCCGCCATCATCGGTCACACGCAACAACGCCGCCTATCCCCCGTTCTCATCAATCGCGGCATCGCCACGGACCAACCCTTGGACGAACCCATCGCCGCGATGCTTCCAAGGATTTGTTGAACTTGCTTCAATGCGGGACAGGTCATCGCGGCAAACGTAGATGTTTCAGAATGATTTTTTGGGACGAACCCAAACAACCGTCCGCAATTATTGCCTTTGAACGTCAATCAGCCGTCAATGGTTGAGAATCGTCACGAAGAGGGTTGCTTTTGCTGTACAGGCTTGTGGAAATCGGGCAACGCAGATTCTGGCTCGCCAGTTCTCCGAACTCAGTCGTCTCGCTCAAGGTACCCGACCGAAGAATTGAACGGGGGGATGGCTACTCAAGAAGGAATAGCTCATTGTAAGATTTACGAAAAATTTCAGGCGGCCGTCGACGCGTTCAAGTACGTGCCAACCGATGGTCGAGCCTAAAGTCGTGTTATCGAATTAGCCGGCCTTCAGCAAACGCTCAGGTCGCCAATCCACGTTCGGTTCGTTTTTGCAGAGCACTGTGAGTTGAAGACGTTACAATTTCAACAGCTTGCGAGAGACGACAAGCGTCGTCGCCAGTCAACTGAACCTGATTTTTAACGTGGAGAGTTTTGTGGCATATCAAGCGTGGGTGGCAAGCGAAATCGGCGGCAGGTTTTCGAAGCAATCGCTCGATCGACCGCCGTTAGGTGCCGAGGAAGTGGAAGTCGCAGTGGATCACTGCGGCATTTGTCATTCGGACCTGTCGATGTGGCAGAACGAGTGGGGTATGACCGAGTGTCCGGCAGTGTTCGGGCACGAAGTGGTCGGACGGGTCACTGCGATGGGGGCGCAAGCCAAGGGGCTCGCCATCGGCCAGCGTGTTGGCATCGGCTGGAACTGCGCGAGCTGCATGCACTGTCGTCAGTGCATGTCAGGCGAACAACATCTTTGCAGCGAAGCACGCCCCACGATTGCCGGACATTTCGGCGGCTTTGCCAGTTCGGTGCGTGCTCATTGGGCTTGGACGCTTCCGCTGCCTGACGGCTTGAGCTCTCCTGACGCGGGGCCGCTGCTGTGTGGCGGCATCACGGTGTTCAACCCGATCGCAATGTTCGCCACGCCGAAGAGTCGTGTTGGCGTCATCGGCATCGGCGGACTAGGGCATATGGCGCTCAAGTTCGCAGCGGCCTATGGGTGTGAAGTGACGGCGTTCACTTCGAGTGAAAGCAAGTTCGACGAAGCCCGCAGTTTTGGTGCCCAACATGTCGTCGCGACTCGGGATAGCGATGCCATCGGAAAGCTCGCGAGATCATTCGACCTGCTGATCGTGACCGTGAACGTTTCGCTTGACTGGGAGCCGCTCATTCACTCGCTCGCGCCCAACGGACGAATGCACGTCGTCGGCGCGGTGCTCGAACCGATCCCCGTTCCGGTGATGCCGTTGTTGATGCGACAAGGTAGCCTCGGTGCATCGCCGACTGGGTCGCCTGTCGACATCGCCGATATGCTTTCGTTTGCGGCGAGACACGAAATTGCTCCAAAGACTGAGCACTTTCCAATGAGTCAAATTAACGCAGCGTTCAAACACGTAGCCGATGGCAAAGCGCGGTACCGAGTGGTTTTGGATTCAGATTTCTAGGCTCATCCGAGGGCGGGGTGCGCCGGAGGTTTTCAAGGCATGGCTCCACTGTTCAATGATTCTTGGAATGTGGCTTGATGGATGGGCAAGCTGATGATTCCTTGGAGAACGGAGTTTCGCTTCTCACCGAGATGCAACTCGACAAGGAATGATGCAACTCGACAAGGAATATCGGGCCGATGTTACGCTAATGGTGTGAACGAACGCCGGCGGACCTGTGTCCGTCGGTGTCGCGATTGGTGACATCCTTCGCCGTACGCAGTCTGGAGCTGCGTACGTGCGAGCAATCTATCGAGCATTCCACCGTCGTTAGCAATATCGGTGGAGGGGCGATTTTACCACTGCTCGCGAATGTGTTTCTGCACGAGGTGTTCGACCTTCGGATTCAGTGGTGGCGCAAGCACGGCGCACGTGGCAAAATCGTGCGTTGCGATATGCGGATGACTTCGTGATCGGCTTTGAACGTCAGGACGAAGCAGAGCGTTGTTTGGAAGCACTCCGAGAGCGTTTTGCCGGTTTTGGTTTGAAGCACCACGAGCAAATGACTCGCTTGATTGCATTTTGCCGCCGCCGCGCGTCCAGAAACCGCATGGCCCGTGGGGACGGACAACCGGAAACGTTCGACTTTCTCGGCTTCACGCATCGCTGTGATGTGACCAGCTGCGGCAGGTTCGCACTTCGCAGAGAAACGATCGCGAAGCGACTTCGCGCCAAGATTTCGACAATGAAAGGTTAAGTTGATCCAGGTCGTCATTGGCGATTGCTCGACTGTAAGTCGTGGAAATGGTAGCTACGGACGCCCTCGCAAAACAAACTGGCAAATTTCCCGCAAAAAGAGATATTGACACCTCGCAAGGTGACGATACAATGAGCTAGTGCGTGTTGGTGATCTCATGGCCACGAAAACCAGTTGCACGAAAACCAAGTCGCAGCGAAAGCCTTCGGGATCGGTCGAAAATTAGGTCGACGCTGCGGAAGGTTTGAAAACGCTAGTTCATCCGGTGCGTTTGCGGATGGTGCAGTCATTGTTGCACGGTCGGTACAGCGTTGGCGAATGGGTGGCGAATTGTGGCATTCAAGACAATGTCGGTTCAGAGCACCTGCGGTTGTTGCGGCGGTGCGGTTTCGTGACGAGCAAGCGGGAGGGGTGGCGAGTTTGTTCCAGCGTCGCTGCGCCGCATTTGGACAAGTTGATGACGTGCGTCGAGGGCAGTGTTTTGCGTTGCGGTGCGAAGTCTCGGTAAATTTTGGGACGGTCTCAGAAGTTTTTTCAGTCGACATATCGCCGCATCGCCGCATCGCGGTATGTCGATATGACTACATGTTTGGTGGTGGATCTAGCTAAAGATCTTTTCA